>JAXKVY010000010.1 GCA_036172455.1 Candidatus Izemoplasma sp. | reverse complement strand
TCATTAAAGGTTTAAAAGAATACATAGAATACTACAACAATGAAAGAGTTATAACAAAACTAAAAGGAATGACTCCTATTGAATTCAGAAATCATTCCTTGTGTTTAAATTAATTATTAGTACCTAGTCCAACTTTAGGGGTTCAGTACACAATAAGATTCATTTTATAGATGCTAGTGAAGAGTTTACTAGACAAGGAACTAAAAACAAACTTACAGATGAAAATATAAATAAAATTATCGAATCCGTTCGCTATAAAACAGATGATGAACATTTTTCAAGATACGTAGATGTGAGTAAAGTAGTAGAAAGAGATTATAACTTATCTGTCAATACCTATATTGAAACTAAAGACTTAACTGAAGTTATTGATTAAAGAAGTACAAAAGCGATTAAATGAATATCAAATTTAATCGCTTTTTTTCTTTTAGTTTGACAACGGGTGTCTTTTTTGCTATAGTATGTTAGTGAGTACTAACACACAAGGAGGAATTATGCGGAAATTATTACATATTTTAATTGCACGATGGCCAGTAAAAGTACTTGGCTTGATGGTTATACTAATTGGTGGATTGGCGTTTTTTGTAAGTGACATAACCCTTAGTACCGGTAATGACACACTGATCGAAACAGATACCCTTACCTATGAAGATAACCTACGTTATCAAGAAACATTTGGGAGTGATCCCGTCATGATTGTCTTTACAAATGATAGTCAGGTAGCGTTACTTGAACATGAATCGTTAAGTGTATTAAATACCTTAACCAATGATATTAAAGACCTTGATGGTGTCTTTCATGTGAGTGGTCCAATTGGGGTCATTGATTATGGTGTGACACAAAGTGAAACACAATATCTTAATGGTCTTGAATCGTTAAGTAGTGGTCTTTTACAAATGAGTGAGATGATTGATTCATTATCATTATTACCAGAAGATGTCGACCCTGAAACGTTACAAACAACTTTTCAGACACTTAAAACAGCACAAGAAGAATTAAGTACTGCCGCTGACAACCAAGTGACAGTCATGACTGACATGAAAGTTGTTGTAACGGATGAAATCACACGACTTGAAGATTATAAAGCGACACTTGATGTGAATACAGATAGTGACCTTATTCAAAGTATCACACAAACCGTAACGATTCTAACCAACATTAATACGCTTTATGATCAAATGATTACCATTGATACCAATATCAAAGATGGTACTGAAAATACAGCGGTTGCATTAGATGGTATTATGATACAGATGACGACATTGTTTACAGCAATGGATACGGTTGAACAAAACATGAGCAATTTATCAACAAATTTAGAAACGATGGGACAAACATTATCAACCCTTGCGGCAAACTTTAATATGTTTGAAGGCTCCTTTCCCACATCCGCAAGTACCTTAGAACAAATTGTTTATCCCAATGGTACACTTAATCCAATGATAGAACCTTTCTTAATTGATGATACCCATCTTTATATGAGTGTGACATTAACAGAAGATGTTAGCAATGATCAGATTGAAACCTTATTAAACACAATTGATCAGTCGCTTTCTGACTCAATGTATGAAGAGGCGTTAATATCAGGAAAACCTGTATTAGATTTTGATATCCAAAGTTCGATGATGGAAAGTATGCAAGTCATGATGATGACAGCGGTCATGATTATGATTGTTATTTTACTTGTCTTATTCCCTGTTCCAGCAAGACTGTTGCCACTTGTTGTGGTATTACTAGCTGTTGTCGCAACGATTGGACTGATGGGACTGTTCACAATACCATTAACGATGGTAAGTATGGCTGTTTTTCCTGTTTTAATCGGGCTAGGCATTGATTATAGTATTCAGTTTCACAACCGTTACACAGAAGAACAGCTTGGAGGTAATACCGATGAATAACGGATTAAAAACAACAATAAAACAGTTAACACCAGCGGTGTTAACCTCATTAATAGCAACTTCTTTGGGCTTACTTAGTTTATTTACATCAAAGGTACCAATGATTCAAGATTTTGGCATGATGCTAGCGATTGGAATTGCTGTTGCGTTTGTTATGGCCCTTTTTATCTTACTACCCTTTTTAACTTTACGGACTAAATTACATGATGATGTACCACAAAAGAAAACAGTAAAGCCCTCGGTGTATACAAAAATATTAAGAAAATTTGCCCGGGGTATCCTCAAAGGGAAATATGTTATTTTAGTTGTAGCCGTATTACTTACAGCGGCTGGCTTCTATGTTGATCAAGACGTTGGTGTTGAAACCGACTTTGAAACATTTATGCCTCAAGACAGTGAAGCGTTAACTGATATTCATGAATTACGGGACATTGTTGGGTCAACCGACCGAATTGTCATTCTTTATGAAAGTAGCGATATCTCTTCATATGATACGTTAAGTGAAATTGATGCCTTAACTAAGGCTGTCCAAAGTGAGTATCCAAATGATATTGAAATGATTGGGTCTGTCACACTATTACTCGATCAAGTATCGAGTAATAGTTGGGATGACACAACCTTAGATACCTATTTAGAACAGTTACCACAGGACCAACTAAAAATGTTGTTATCGACCGAAACCAATCAAGGGATTATTAATATTGCATTAAGCGATATGGATGATGACGCATTTGCGATGTTTTTAACAGCGTTAGAAGACACAATTTTGTCACTAGAATTATCAACAACCGTTACTGTCACAGGACAAAGCGTTGTTGATCAAGCTATGCTTGAAGCGATGACAAGTGATCGGTTAATGATGACTTTAATTGGTATCGGCTTAGTGTTTGTTGCGTTACTCCTTATTTATCGTAATTTATTTAAAGCGTTAATTGCGGTATTACCAATTATCTTTATTGTTGGATGGAGTGGTGGTATTATGTATCTCTTTGGATTTGATTATACACCGCTTACCTCGACTCTAGGCGCATTGATTATTGGAATTGGTACTGAATTTACGATTTTAATCTTAATGCGTTATTATGAACTAAAAAGAAGTCAATCGCATCAAGAAAGTATTGTTGATTCGGTAGGGTTAATGGGGAAACCGATTATTGTGTCTGCCTTAACAACAATGGGTGGATTCAGTGCATTAATCTTTTCGGACTTTCAAATCTTATCAAACTTTGGTATAATGACGGTAATTAATTTAGCACTGGCATTAATCAGTGCACTTGTCGTGTTACCGGCTTTAATTGCCGTTATGGGCAATCAAGCCAAAACACTGGCGAGTGACTAAGGAGGGTTTATATGGACACTGTTGAAAAACTATTACAAGCAAGTTCAAAAGTTTTTACCAAACATGGATATTTAGGGTCATCTACCAAAGCGATTGCTGATGCAGCAGGCGTTGCGGAAATGACATTATTCCGTAAGTTTGGATCAAAACAAAACCTGTTTGAAGAAATGATTAAATACACACTCGGTCATGAACTATCGGATGGGACTGTCATTGATTATAATATGACATTAGATGCTTTTTTACATAAGGTGTTACATCACCGCCTCACGATTGTCTCAACCCATATTGATCTTGTGCGGATGATTATTCAAGAATCACTTCAAGGACGTTTATCGAAACAGATGAATTATATTCAAGTCATGAAAGCAAAACTAGAAGCGCTTTTTGAACAGTATTGTGCGACAAATGATATGCCGTATGATCCGATGTATCCAGAAACGATTTTAAGTACGATTCTAAAATATGCGATTTTAAACCATCATTTAGCATTTCATCGGTTAAATCAAACCAAACAAACTGCGTTTGTCACGCAACAGTTAAAATTGGTTAATCCAAAAGGTGATTGTCAATGATTTCCTTAATTGTTGCGATACTTCTCATCATACTGGCGATATCCTTTAATGATGGTATTCGCAAACACAGTCAGTTATTATATATCGGGATGACATTGCTTAGTATCCTTGCCTTTTGGCAAATTGAAGCAACCTTGTTTACACCAATCAGGCTCGGTGGTCTTGGGTTCGGCATCTTTTATGTTGTGATGTTAACCGGGGCTTTAAAACATAAGTCGACACTCCGCATAAAGTTAATGAAGGTCCGTATGGAATATTCTATTTTAGGATTTATTGCGATTACACCGCATGCCTTATACCAGTTAATAAAATATTTGAATGGTGATATTACAATTCCTATTTTAGGGATCATTGCTTATTCGATAATGATTCCGTTGTTCATCACATCATTCAGAGTGATTCGTAAAAAAATGACATATCAAAATTGGAAAACTTTACAGCGCTTTGCTTATATCGTTTATATTGGGTTATCGATTCATTTGTTATTGAATTCAGCATTGCCAAACTTAGCCGTATATATCATTGAATTTGCCGGGTATTTCACATTAAAAGTTATATATGAATTAAAACGCTATCAACGTACAAAAAACAAACAATTTGAATAAATAAACGCCTCATTGAGGCGTTTTTTAATGTCTTATAGAGATCATAAAAAGTCTGTAAAATAATGATTGGTGACACCACATTCTTTTTTCTTTAGTTCATATTGAGTTCATATAAGAAGCATATGCTAAAGATAGTTTAGATTATATTAGGAGGCATAACATGCTAGAATTAAAAGATATTAAAAAGAATTATTATATTGGGAACCAAGTTGTTCCAGCGTTAAAAGGTATTGATTTAAAGTTTCGTTAAAATGAATTTGTATCCATCTTAGGACCAAGTGGGTGTGGAAAAACAACCTTGTTAAATATTATCGGTGGATTAGATAGATACAGTAGTGGTGATGTCTTGATTGACAATAAATCAACAAAAGAATATAAAGATCAAGACTGGGATGCTTACCGCAATAGTATTTTTGGCTTTGTCTTTCAAAACTATAATTTGATTTCGCATTTGTCTATATTAGACAATGGAATGGCAACCCTTTTTTAAACAATTTTTATATGGAGTCCTGTAATCGATATTGAATAGGGCTTTGATACTCCAATGATCCATGGAATTTCAAGTTGTTAAACCAATGGACATAATCATTTAACTTATATTCGAGTTCATATAGTGTTGTAAATTTATGTTGGTAAATAAACTCAACCTTGAATGTTTTAAACGTTGATTCTGCGACTGCGTTATCGT
>JAXKVY010000009.1 GCA_036172455.1 Candidatus Izemoplasma sp. | reverse complement strand
CAAATATGGACTAGAAAAGCTTTGCTTTTCGCAATGTAGTCTAAAAATACAAAAAATCGACTATGATTTGATAATCATAATCGATTTTCTTTTATTAATGTGGTGTTTGTCAACAGTCTGAAACACCTAATTAATTTAGGTGTTTTTTATTTATGTGTTAAACCATTTATTTATTAGTTCATCTAACGTCCCATTATCTCTTAATGTCTGTAAGGCTGAATTGAATTGTTCAACATAAGGACTTCCTTTACTAAAAGCAATCGCATTTCCTGAGTAGTCATCTAAATGACTTTCAAAACCAACAGCTTTAAGTTCATTATTTGATGCTAAAATTGAGTCTGATATAACTTTCTCAACAACTAAAACATCAATTCTATCCGCTTTAATTTCTTCGACTATTTGGGTATTAGTGTTTCTTAAGTCAACTATAAAGTTATATTCTTCATGGATTGATTCTAGTAAAGTAGCTTGTACAGTCCCAAGTTGTGCACCCACAACAAGACCACTTAAATCGTTTAAGGATTCTATGGCTTGATCACTTTTAAACACTAAAAAGTTTGTCAGGCCAACGTCACTATTATAGTATATTTCGCTAAAATCAATGTTTTCTTTACGGTCTTCTGTTGGGCTAATACCTGCAATCGCTATTTCTGCTTGGCCTGATTGTAAACTCGCAATAATCCCTTCAAAAGCCACATCTTTCCATTCAATTTCAATTGCTAATTCATCAGCCAATGCATTCATTAAATCAATATCAAACCCAGTTAGATTACCATCAGTATCTATCATTTCATAAGGTTCATATCCGCTTGAGGTTAATACAGTAATTGTATTTTGTTTAGTCTCACAACTTGCGAGATTTAATGTCAATAATAAAAGTAAACCTAATATAATTTTTTTCATTGTTATCTCTCCTATAATATTTTATTTAAGAACTGTCTAGTTCTTTCTTTTTGAGGGTGGTTAAATACATCATTCGGTGACCCTGATTCTATAATTTTACCTTGGTCCATATAGATTACTTCATCAGCAATCTCCTTCGCAAATCCCATTTCATGTGTGACAATGATATTGGTTAACCCGGTATCAGTTAGTTTTTTTATTTCATCTAAAACATCGTTTACCATCTCAGGGTCTAGAGCGCTGGTTGGTTCATCAAATAACATCACACCTACATCAGTTACTAATGCTCTTGCTAAGGCAACACGTTGTTTTTGTCCGCCACTCAATGTCGATGAATATTGTGCGACTTTGTCATCTACTCCAACCGTTTTAAGTGCATCAATCGCTTTGGTTTTAGCTAACTGTTTATCCATTTTTTTAACTTTTAATAGACTATACATGACGTTTTTTAGAACCGTCATGTTACTAAATAAATTAAACTCTTGAAAGACCATACCGATTGTTGATACGAGAGTTTTATGAGGTATTGTTTGAATATCTTTATTATGTAGATATATATGTCCAGAATCTATTTTTTCTAATTGATTTAAGCACCTGAGTAAAGTACTTTTCCCACTACCGCTAGACCCTATAATTACGGTTGTTTTACCCGCTTTAAAAGTGTAGTCGATAGTATCCAAAACACGTAAACTCCCATATGACTTAGATACATTTTTAAGTTCAATCATGGGCTAACCTCACCTCGATTCGACCGCCAATAAATGACAATAGTTTTATTACAAGATAGTATATAATCCCAACAATAATAAGTGGTTCAAAATATAAATATGTTTGTGAAGTAACAATTTGTTGTCGCCTAATTAAGTCTTGAATACCAATAATAGATACAATAGAACTTTCTTTAACCAATGTGATAAATTCATTCATTAAAGATGGGAATGAATTTTTAAATGCAATAGGCAATATGATATCTTTATACATATGAAACTTACTAATGCCTAGCGCCTTAGCGGCTTCTAACTCACCATTATCAACACTATTGATTCCTGAGCGTATAATTTCACTTATATAGGCACTAGAGTTTAAGCTAAAGGTAATAAACGCAGCAATAATTCCTGATAATTGAAAATCAATGGTCATTCCCATAACGTCATTAAACAGTCGATCTAGAAATTGTGGAATAGCAAAGTAGACAATGCTGAGTTGTAAAATCAAAGGAGTTCCCCTGAATAAGTCTATATATAGAGAAGCGAAACGGTGTGTTAATCGACCCTTTTTCAAAACGACAAGCGCAATCGCAAAGATCGTACCAAAGATAGCGGCTACTAATGCGATCAATAGTGTTATATTTAACCCCTTTAGTATAAATGGAATCCAATCTTTTATTGCTTCATAGTTAAATAATTGCTTCATTTTATCACTCCTAAATAATAAAAAAGTCGTCCTTAAACAAGGACGACTGTAAGAGTCGCGGTACCACCTAACTTCTAAAAATAGGTATAATTCTATTTTTAGCTCTTAAATCTTTAACGCAGATATACGTAATTACCTCTATATATTCGATAATTAAACTCCCAAGGACGTTCAAAATCTTCCAACAACTGTTTTACACCAACCAACAGCTCTCTATGTGTTTGTCTAATTTTTACTACTCTTGTTCTTCGTAATTAGGCTTATTAAATCACAGTTAAAAAGTAATTTCAACTAAAAATTAATTGTAAATGTTTTCATATAAATTGAGAATCAGACGATAATAACGTAGTATGTATAACCTATAAAATAAATAAAAAACCCTTTCATAAGACTATATAAATGAACATGTTTTATAATGTCTATTTAATAATCAGTAGTGTATTTCAAGAATAGTAAAGCGTCCGCGGTATACATGCGGTATACATAAAGATAACAATGAAATTGATCAGAAAAAAGGTGTCGAAACGAACAGGTCTTTTTGAAGGGTGTATTGAGTTAAGCACAACTCTTTCAACATAGAGGTATTAGAGAAGTTTAATGTGTCCGAAATCATTATTTTAGATGATTATTATGTGTCAAGTATGAAAGAATTATAAGATATTTCTTAAATTTAAAACTATAAATAGATTATTTTTAGTTAGGTTTATCAGTGATAATCTTTTAGATAAATGATATAATAATAAAGAGGTGAAGCTATGAATAAAGAAGAGATTAAAACAAATTTTTATCAAGCAGTAAATGAAGAATGGCTAAAAACAGCTGAAATACCGGGGGACCAACCTGCTGTATCAGCATTTTTAGAGTTACATCTTGATATTGAAAAAACATTGATGGATTTAACAGAACAATGGCATCAAGATCCATCAGAACTAAATGACAATTTACAGAAGTATATCAAATTGTATCGTATGACAAAAGATTTTGAGAAACGGAATGGATTAGGTGCAAAGCCTTTTGAGGTTATTTTAAACAAGATAAATCAATTAGATAATCTTGCTGACCTTGAAAAGGTATTTAAAGAGTTTACTTTACAATCAATTGCCTTACCGTTTATGTATCGGGTTCAGCAAGATTTTAAAAACAGTAATAATCAAATTTTATACTTTAGTAGCGCGAATCTATTTTTACCGGATACAAGTTATTATAAAGATGAAGCTAAGAAAGAACAACTCCTGGGTCTTTTTAAACAAACAACAACGCAGTTATTAACCTTATACGGTTATTCAAATGAGGAAATTGAAAAATTAATTAAAGAAGCGTTAGCGTTTGATGCCCTGTTAGTTCCGGTTACTAAATCAAGTGTTGAAAAAGCGGACTATGTTAAAATGTATAATCCGTACACTAAAGAAGAGATTTCAAAAAGAACACAAAACTTTAATGTTATGGATCGCGCAGAAGCGTTAGTAAACGAAGCAGTTAATCAGCTGATTGTGACCAATCCTGCATTTATTGACGCATTTGATGGGATCATCAATGAGAAAAACTTCGCGATTTTAAAATCATGGATGATCGTCTCCAATGCGATTCGTTTTGCAGAAAATTTAACCAATGATATCCGTATTGCTGGAGGTGCATTTAGACGAGCATTATCGGGTATAAAAGAACCAAAAAGTAAAGAGAAGTTTGCATTCTATCAAGCGTATAATCGATTTGATCAAGTTGTTGGATTATACTATGGAGAAAATTTCTTTGGACCCGTTGCTAAAAAAGATGTTAAAGTTATGGTCCACGAAATGATAGATGTATATCAAGAACGTATAGCTAATAATAACTGGTTAAATGAAGATACGAAAGAAAAAGCTATTAAAAAGCTTTCAACACTGAGTGTTCATGTTGGTTATCCGGATGAGTTACCACCATACTATGATCAATTTGATGTTCGCGGATATGATAAAGGCTCTGATTTAATTCAAGAGCGTTTAGCGATGACAAAAATAGTTAATGAATATAATTTTAGTCAGTTTAACAAAAAACCAAATAAAAATATTTGGGGTATGCCAGCAAGTATGGTAAATGCATATTATAATCCGAGTAATAATCAAATTGTTTTCCCTGCGGCTATTTTGCAGGAACCATACTATAGCTTAGAACAAACAAAATCGGAGAACTATGGTGGTATTGGTGCAGTTATGGCACATGAAATTTCACATGCATTCGATAATAATGGTGCGAAATTCGATGAAACGGGGTCTTTAAATAACTGGTGGACAGATGAAGACTTAGAAGCCTTTGATAACAAAGCCAAGGATATGATTACCCTATTTGAAGGTGTTGAAACAGGCTTTGGTCCATGTAATGGTGAGTTAACAGTCTCAGAAAATATAGCTGATAGTGGTGGATTAAGATGTGCGTTAGAAGCCAGTAAGAAGAACGATGAGCATAGTTATGATGAGTTCTTTAGAAACTGGGCTCGCGTATGGCGTATCAAAGCATCTAAGGAGTATAGTCAATTATTACTTAAAGTAGATGTTCATGGCCCTTCAATCTTACGGGCTAATATGCAATTAAGTAATATAGAAGAGTTTCAAGATTATTATGGAATAAAAGAAAAAGATAAGATGTATTTACCCAAAGAGAATATGGTAAGTATTTGGTAATAAAATTCTAAAAGTACTTCATTAAATAATGGAGTACTTTTTTTGTGCACATAAGTCATTAATGTTTATTTAAAATGTGTAATGTCTATTTAATTGATTAGATGATTAAAGATGTTACAGATTTTACTAATATTTTTAATCGTGGTAAAATAAAATATAAATAATATTTCTAAGGATAACATGAAGTAAGGAGTTAGGGTTTTATGAATAAGAAAATCATATTAAAATTTCAAGGTATTCCCTTTATGACAACCCTAGGATGGGCGATCTTACTTTTACTTGGATTACTTTCTAGAGGAACTGTACCAGATGGTGTTTTTTGGCTGGTAATCACTACAATATCACTATTGCTGATTATTGATACAATCTATTTTATAGCCCGTGTTTCTCAAGGACACTATGTTATCATCAGTCATCGAAAACTTATATTTAAGCGCTTTTTTCAACCGGTTGAAGTTTTGTTAATGGATGATCTAGAACAAATATCTGTAGCAAAAGATAAATTTGGTAATAAAGTGATTGTTGTCACTGATGGTACAAAAACGATTGTATTAAAACATGATTATCAATTCACAAAAGAGGCAATGTTCCTTTATATCCAGCAAGCACATTTTTTTTCTAAATCATGTAAGATAATAAATGACACACAAACAGAGTGATGGATTTAATCTATCACTTTTTTATTATGATTCATTATAGAAACATGATATTATTTAAAATACCTATTGACTCTCTCCTTACGGGAGGTTCTATAATGACAATATGAGGTGATAAATGTGAAACAAATTGGAGAGTTTGCTAAGGATAATAACGTAACAGTGAAGACATTACATTATTATGAAAAGTTAGAGCTGTTGCTCCCCAAAAAAAGTCGATGAGGATACAGGATACCGATATTATTCAGAAGTGCAAAGTGAAGACTTGAAGCGTATTTTATTTTTAAAAGATCTGGGATTATCACTATCCGAAATCAAAGATGTGATGCATAACCAGTTTGAACGAGAAGAGTTAATTTCGTTTCTTAACTTTAAGTATTTACAAGCTAATAAAGAACTCTCTAGTACGTCAAAACGTTTGTTTCGCCTTAAACGAGTCATAGATTTACTAAATGATCAGTCACTTGATGATATAACTGTGAAGGAGTTGATAGGTATGAGTGAAGAGACATTATTTACAGGGGCCTATGGTAGAGGTCAGTTTATTGAAGAAGCAGAAACACGGTTTAATAAAGCTAAGGCTAATAAGTTGCCATTCAGTGTCATTGATATTGATTTAGATCGATTTAAAAAGGTGAATGACAATTATGGATATGATGTTGGTGATATCGTTATTAAGCGCACACAAGATGAAATTATTAGTATATTGCAAGCCTTTGATGCCAGTAGTATTATAGAGCGACGTGGTGGCGATGAGTTTACAATTGTAGTTAACTTAAACCCTAAAAAGGCATCACAATTAGTTACAAAGATTTTAAACAGTATTGTTGCAGTTGATTATAGTGATGTTGCTGATGACTTATGTGTTGGTGCAACGGCAGGAATTGCGGGAATTACCGGCTCGACTAAAATTTATCAAGATGTCTTGCATGATGCAACAATTGCGTTATATCAAAATAAAAAAAATAATCGTTAATCCGTAAATGTTTAAATTAATTAACGTATGTGATTAAAATCACATACGTTTTTATTTTCTCTTGTTATCCTTGTAAAGGACATAAAATAGAGGAGGAAATCATGGAAACAAATATGTTTTGTTATCAATGTCAAGAAGCCGCGAAAAATACAGGTTGTGAAGTGATGGGAGTCTGTGGAAAAACACCGGTTCTATCATCTTATATGGATACATTTAAATATGTATTAAAAGGTTTAGCAATGGTGTCGCAAGAAGCAAAAGAGAATGGAAAAGACGTTAGCCAAAGTGATTTATTTATAATGGAAGGGCTATTCAAGTTGATTACAAATGCCAATTTTGATAATCAAGTGTTTATTAATAGCATTAAAGAAGGAATCACATTAAGAGAGAATTTAAAACAAGGGATTCATTCAGTCTTTAATGATGATTTAACGTCATGGGCATCTGAATTAGCTAGCGACTATATCAAAAAGTCATATGATATTGGTGTGTTAAGCGAAGAAGATGAAGACTTAAGAAGTATTAAAGAGATTATTATGACGGGATTAATGGGCTTATCAGCCTATCATTCTCATGCACATAAATTAGGATTTATAAGTGAGAATGTATTTGACTTTACAAGACAGGCACTTATTGCATTAAGTGATGATACAAAAACACTTACAGACTATATCACCCTTGTAGATGAAACTGGCAAGATTGGTGTAGAAGTAATGGCGTTACTTGATAAAGCAAATACTACTACATTTGGTAATCCTGAGTTGAGTGAAGTGAACATCGGTGTGCGTAATCGCCCGGGTATCTTAATCAGTGGTCATGACTTACAAGATATAGTAGAACTTTTAGAACAAACAAAAGATACAGGGGTTGATGTGTATACACATAGTGAAATGTTACCGGCGCATTACTATCCCGAGCTTAAAAAATATGATCATTTAGTTGGAAACTATGGTAATGCATGGTGGCAACAAAAAGAAGAGTTTATAAAGTTTAATGGCCCTATCTTGTTTACAACAAACTGTATTGTGCCACCAAAAACAGATGCACCTTATGCCGATAAAGTCTTTACCACAGGAAACACAGGGCACGAATTATTTACCTATATTCCATCAGTTAATGGTAAAAAAGATTTTACTGAAATAATTGAACTCGCCAAACAATGTGACGCACCAGAAGAAATTGAAAGTGGAAAAATAATTGGTGGATTTGCGCATAACCAAGTACTATCACTTGCGGATACAATTATTGAAAATATAGAGAATGAATCGATTAAGAAATTTGTTGTAATGGCTGGGTGTGATGGCCGCAGTCCGAAACGTTCTTACTATACAGAATTTGCAAAAGAGTTACCAGAAGATACAATCATTTTAACAGCAGGCTGTGCAAAATTTAAATACAATAAACTTAACTTAGGTGACATTAATGGAATCCCAAGAGTATTAGATGCCGGGCAATGTAATGATTCCTATAGTTTAGCTGTTATTGCACTAAAACTCGCAGAGGTATTTGAGTGTGATGTCAATGATTTACCTATTGCTTATAACATTGCTTGGTATGAACAAAAAGCCGTTATTGTGTTATTAGCACTATTACATTTAGGAGTTAAGAATATTAAGTTAGGACCGACATTACCAGCCTTTTTAAGCGATAATGTAGCACGCTTCTTAATCAATACATTTGGATTGTCTACTACTTCAACTGTTTCAAAAGATATCCAAGAAATGATGTAAAGAGCGTACTATTAATAATAAGATCATGTGTGTGATTGCTTTAGTTTAAGCATTCACACACATTTTAAATAGGTAATTAAAAAGCAAAATGTAATTTAATAGACTTCTTGAATAGTATTGTAAATTGAAAGCATTTTCTTTATAATAATTAAGGAGATTATAACGAGACAAAAAGGAGTTTACTATTAAAATGAGAAATCTGATTTACGGTCAGTCTGGTGGCCCGAGTAGTGTGATTAATGCCAGTGCGTATGGTGTCTTAGATGAAGCGTTAAAGTCAAATGATATTGATCATGTCTTTATCATGAAACATGGTATTGACGGTTTAATACAAAATGCAATCGTATCGGTTGATACGTTTAAAAAACAATTACCTTTATTAAAACACACACCTAGTTCTGCTTTTGGTAGTGTGAGAATGAAACTGCCCGACCCTAAGGTAAATGATGAACTCTATAAGAAGATAGTTCACAATCTTAAAGCAAACAACATCGGTTTTATTGTGTATAATGGGGGTAATGATTCTATGGATACTGTAATGAAACTCGGTCGGTACTTTAAAGATAATGATATTGATATTAAAGTCCTTGGCGTACCTAAAACAGTAGATAATGATTTACCAGAAACAGATCATACACCAGGTTTCGGGAGTGCTGCTAAATATATTATAAATACTGTGATGCAAATAAAGCTTGATAGTACTGTCTATCCTAAAGGTAAAGTAACGATTATTGAAGTCATGGGTAGACACGCCGGATGGTTAACAGCCGCATCTCATGTAGCCTCTTTATCTAATCTAGGTCCTGATTTAGTTTATTTACCCGAGCATTCGTTATCATTGGATCAGATTTTAAATGATATTAAACAATCTTATCAGCCAAATCATAATTGTTTGGTTGTTGTTAGTGAAGGTATAAAAGATGAAACTGGGAACTTTTTTGGCTCAAGGGATGCTCAAAAGGATTCATTTGGTCACACACAACTTGGTGGTGTTGCATCCTATTTAGCCGCAGCTGTAGAATCAACACTAAACATTAAAACACGGGTAATTGAGTTGTCTTCAACTCAGAGGGCTGCTGCTTTTTTAAGAAGTAAACAAGATGTTTTAGAGGCTGAAATGGTTGGAAGAACAGCTGTAAAGTGTATTCAAGAAGGGCATACCTCAATGATGGTGACGATCAAACGGGTTTCGAACAACCCCTATTTAGTAACTTATAATATCAAGGATATCGCATCTATCGCAAACCGTGAACGGTGTATACCAAAAACAATGTTAAATGGATTAAAGATGCATCAATCATTTTATGATTATATACTTCCATTAATTCAAGGAGAAGAAGTAGGGAACTACTCTCAAGGTACACAAAATTTCTTCTTATTAAAATAATAGAAACATAGACATCTCATTATGGGGTGTTTTTTGGTTGCTTATTAAATGCAGTAATATGATAATATTTGGGGGTATGCTAAGCTAGAGGTAGTGAAATAGTGAAAAAAAGATGATTGTAAATCCAATGTAATCTATCATATTCTATGATGTGTTTGAATTCTGAAGACCTTTGGAGGGAAATAACAAGCCATAATTGGAGCTAAATAGGTAACTTTAAAGGTGATAGTTATAAAAAAACGTCCCAAATTAAAGGACGTTTAAATTTTTGTAAGTTTATTGACCTCAACCCGTTCAAAACAATCATCAGTAACTTTTAAGAACTTTTGGACATGAGGACTTTGGTCGTGTTTGGCCCAGTGTTCTTGTGTTTGCCATACCTCATAAAAGACAAAGACATGGGAAGATTCTTTATCTTGGTGTAATTCATAAAGAATACAACCATCTTCTTTCTTGGTTATGTTAACGAGTTCTATAAGTTTCTCTTTAACAAAGTCTAGGTGCTCTTTTTTAACCGTAAATTTGACAATCATTGGAAATGTTGTGTTCATATATATTCCTCATTTCTTAAGTGATAGGTTCATTATACCATATATGCTATGACTAACTAGAGATAAATGATATAATAGAAACAGAATACAATGAATGAAGGGTATAATAATGAAAACAATTAAAACAGGTGTATTAGGTTATGGATTTTCGGGACGGATATTTCAATGTCCCTTTATTGAGTCACATGATGCGTTCGAGTTAAGCGCTGTTGTACAGCGCCACGGAAGACAAGCAAAAAAAGATTATCCAAAAATAACATTATATGATAATTATAAAGCAATGTTAGATAATGACGATATTGAGCTTATCATTATCGCAACACCAGCACACTTACATTATGATCATGCGATGAAAGCATTAGAGGCACATAAGCATGTCTTGATTGAAAAACCTTTCGCAACAACTCAAAAAGAAGCAAAAGCGTTAATCAAAAAAGCAAAATCACTTAATAAGGTCATTACCGTCTATCAAAACAGACGGTTTGATGGAGACTTCTTAACCATTAAGAAACTACTAAATGATGATATTAAACTGTATGAGTTAGAGGCAACCTGGGATAGAAGTGTCTTAACTATTGATCATAGTGATTGGCATGAACAAGGTCATCAAGGATCAGATGTTTTATATGATTTAGGAACACATTTCTTAGATCAAGCGCTGCATCTTTTTGGATACCCTGAATCATTATATGGAATTACAAAGTCATTGCGACCACATAGTAAAATTTCTGACTTTTTCTCAATGGAACTCGAGTATAACGATAAAATGGTGCGCTTAAAATCATGTCTCCATGCATCAAAAGAAGATGTTCGGTATAAATTACATACGAACAAAGGAACATTTTACTTTTATAAAATGGATGAACAGGAAAATCAACTACTTGCTGGAATTAGACCGCTAGATGAAAATTATGGCGATAAGTCTACCTACGATTTCTTCAATCTCAATGGGGAAAAGACAACACATAAAAAACTTGTCGGTAACTATTTAAGTTATTTTGATCAGCTAGCTAAAGCTATAAGAGAAAATCGGAAATTGCCTGTAAGTCATGAAGATGCTCTAACAGTCATAACTTTCCTAGAGCGGATCAGTACAGGAAGGAATTAAAAGTATTTCAAGATTTATAGGATACATCTCTTGAGTTGTTTTTATTGTCTTATCATTGTTAGTTTTAATGTTCTTTGATATTATAGAATTAGAATACACACAATAAAAATAAAAACTATGGAGGTGTTGTCTTTGTACATTCTTTTATGGATTATCTTTGGTGCATTTGTAGGATGGATCGCAAGTATTATTACTGGTAGTAATAAACGTATGGGCTTGTTAGCTAATATTGTCGTTGGCTTACTCGGTGCATTTATTGGTGGATGGATCGCCTCATTATTTGGTATTGGATCATTTTCAAATTTTAGTTTGAATGGAATGCTAATAGCGATTGGTGGCGCCGTACTATTATTATGGGTACTTAATGCATTTAAAAAGTAATGTGTATTTAAGTGGTGTGTTATTTTTAGAAGGCAGAATGCCTTCTTTTTTTGTTTCTTAAAACTTGTGGTAAAATATAGGGTAGACAGTTTATTTAGAAATGATGAAAACCTATGATTGAATATAAAGTCTGTGGAGTGTCACTTTATTATGATGATATCTTACAGTATTTAAGAGCGTATAATAATCAATTTACAGAGCATGCTTCACCATCCAAGACCGTGTTTGTCTATATTTATGAAGAAGAGTCACTTGTTGGTGCAATAAAGACAGTGTCAACTTGGGATTGGGCAACAATAAAAGCATTATTTTATAAAGATATAACAGTATTAAAACACTTAATACATACGGTATGGAGATTATATGATAATATTAGTGGCATAAAGTTCTTTTCACCAGATAGCAAGCGGCATCAAGATATGCTCTCAGTTGGTTTTATTGTCGGGGGAAAGTAAGAGGGACTCCAAGAACAGTATCGTATACGTATTATGCAGATTTTCTAGGGGGAATGGCATTAGAACACAATCACTTCTATAACATTATTACCTCAGAAGAGGGGATAGAAGAAGCAAATACGATTTTAGAAAAAAAGCAAAAAGCCCATAACAAAGTAAATAATTTACACGATAAGAATAGTGACTTTGCCATTGTTGCATTAGATAATGATGTATTTGTTGGCGGTGTCACATGTGATGTGTATGAAGATTCAATATATGTTCACTTATTTGTGGTTAATGAATCTTATAGAAAGCAACACATTGGTAAAAAACTCATGCACCGTGTTGAACAAGAGGCACGTAAAAGAGCATGTATACAAATTAATTTAGGAACAGCTGAATTTCAAGCCGAAGGGTTTTATGAAAAATTAGGCTTTGAAGTTGTCTATACTAGAGATGATAATCCTAAAGGTTACCAGTGCTACACTTTACACAAAAAGGTAAGCATATAATAACTAGGTAATAATAATCTCCAATAAAAAAGAGCATTGCTCTTTTTTTACGTTTCCTCAATTACAATCTCTTTTTTATATTCAAAGTCGGAATAACTACTTTTAAGGCCATGTTCAAGTAAATCTAGTCCTGTAATTTCTTCTTCTTTAGATACACGAAGTCCAATAATAATATCAATTGTTTTAAATAACACAAACGAGGTACTCAGTGTCCATATTAGGACTGCGAAAACACCCAAACTTTGAATCAGTAGTAATGATGCGCTTCCAGTTATTAATAAACCACCTTCAATAGCGAATACACCAACTAAGATTGTTCCAGTTGCACCACATAATCCATGGACTGCGACAGCCCCAACTGGATCATCAACCTTTAATACATGATCAACAAACACTGTTCCATATACAATAATGATACCCGCAATTAGTCCAACAGCTATTGCAGCAATAGGAGTGAAAACATCTGTCCCAGCAGTGACTACCACTAAGCCACCTAATGCCCATTTAATGTCATACTCACATCTGGTTTACCATCTTTACTCCAGGTGATAAACATTGTTGATATAGCCGCAGAAGCAGCGGCTAAGTTGGTTGTCATGAAAATGAGCGAAATGCTTTCAACCTCTTGTCCTGATAGACTCGAACCTGGGTTAAATCCAAACCAACCGAACCATAAAATAAATACACCTAGGGCACCAAGGGTTAAACTATGTCCACCTAAGTTATTAATAGAGCCATCCTTATTGTATTTTCCAATTCGTGGTCCTAAAATATAGGCACCAACCAACGCTGTCCACCCACCTACTGAGTGTACAACAGTTGAACCTGCAAAGTCATGGAAGCTAAGCTCACTTAACCAGCCTCCACCCCAAACCCAGTGACCAACGACTGGATAGATAACCAGAGTAATCACAAAACTAAAAACTAAATAGGACAAAATTTCGTGCGTTCAGCCATAGCCCTGAGACAATCGTTGCGGCTGTAGCGACAAAAACAGTTTAAAAAATCATAAAAGCGTATAATAGAATCGATAGTTCTAAATGTTCATATAAGGCATCCGACATAAGATGCACTCTTCCAAAAATACCATCAACGCTGTCACCAAACATAATACTAAATCCAAAGATGAAATAAATCACAGAACCAACAGAAAAATCCATTAAATTTTTCATGATAATGTTCCCAGCGTTTTTCGCTCGTGTAAAGCCTGTTTCTACCATTGCAAATCCAGCTTGCATAAAAAATACTAGTGCTGTAGCTAACAATACCCAAATGGTATCAATCGCAACACCATAATCCATATAAATTTCCTCCTCTTTGAGGCTTATAACAATGTATATACAAAAATGGCGCTAACGAAAAATCGTTAACGCCATTGTTTATAAATTCATTATAGAGGGCAAAAAAGAACATATCAATACTTTTTTATATGTAAACGTTTTTTGAAATAAAATTTTTTGATTTATAATTTGTTAGTATAATCCTGGATTTGTTGGTGGTGTTTGTGTGCTTTTTTCTTCTTCAATACTGACGACAGCTGCCTCAGTAGTAACAAACATTGCAGCAATGCTTGAAGCATTTAATACAGCATTTCGTGTTACTTTTGTAGGATCAATAATACCGGCATCTAACATATTCACCCACTGTCCTGTTTTGGCATTAAATCCAATATTAGGTTTTTGAGTTTTTTGTTTTTCGACAATTTCAATGCCATCATAACCCGCATTTTCTGCTATTTGATAAAGGGGTTTAAGCAAACTTTCTAGGACAATATTAATACCTTTTTGGGTGTCTAAATCATCATGTGTTAGTGTGCCTTTAAGTTCATTGTAAATATCGATAAGGATACTTCCACCACCAATAACAATTCCTTCATCAACTGCAGCTTTGGTCGCATTTAAAGCATCTTCTATTCGTAATTTCTTTTCTTTTAATTCTGTTTCGGTGGTAGCCCCGACCTTCAACATAGCCACACCATCAGTCAATTTTCCTAGTCTTTCTTTGAGTTGTTTTTTGTTATAATCTGAAGAAGCATTGTTTAATCGCTCTTTAATTGTTTTAACACGTTCATCAATATCTTTTTTGTTTCCAGCACCTTCTAAAATAGTAGTTGAGTCTTTGGTGACAGCTATCTTTTTAGCTGTACCTAAATCCTCAATTGACATATCTTTAATGTGCATATTAAGATCTTTTGCATAGAATTTAGCTCCTGTTAATGCAGCAATATCCATTAGCATTTCTTTTTGATTATCACCGAATCCAGGGGCTTTTGTAGCAACAACATTAAATGTTCCTCTTAGCTTATTAACAATTAATGTAGATACTACTTCATTTTCAATATCATCTGCGATAATAAATAGTGGTTTGTTGGATTCAACAACACTTTCTAGTAAAGGTAGAATATCTTTGATAGTCGATATTTTTTGATCTGTGACTAAAATATAAGCATTCTCTAAGTCAACTTCCATTTTTTCTGTATCAGATACCATGTAAGGAGAAATATACCCCTTATCATATTGCATACCTTCAACAAGTTCTAATTCAGTTTCGAACCCTTTTGACTCATCAACATTTATGACACCATTACGACCAACCTTGTCCATTGCATGGGCAATGATTTCACCTATTTCTTCACTACCAGAAGAAATACTAGCCACACTTGCAATATCTTGGCTTGTTTCTAGTGTACGGGTTTTATCCAGTAATAGCTTAGAGATTTTTTTGCTTGCTAAATCCATTCCTTCTTTTAATAAGACTGGATTAGCGCCTTTGTCTACGGCACGTAATCCTTCATGTATGACAGCTTGTGCTAAAACAGTTGCTGTTGTTGTCCCATCACCTGCTTGATCATTTGTTTTTGAGGCAACTTCTTGAACGAGTTTGGCTCCCATATTTTCATAGGCATCTTTAAAATCAATTTCTTTAGCAATTGTCACGCCATCGTTTGTGATTAGCGGTGAACCATAGCTTTTTTCAAGTATTACATTTCTACCTTTTGGTCCTAAAGTTACTTTAACTGTATCAGCTAGTTTATCGACACCTTTAAGCATTTTTTCTCTTGCATCTCTTGAATATAAGATTTGTTTTGCCATATCACTCACTCCTTAACCATCGCTAAAATATCTGACTCGCGTACAATTAGATACTCTTTACCTTCTAATTGAATATCTGTTGTACTATACTTCTTAAAAATTACTTTGTCACCAACCTTAACATGCATTGGTTGATATGCACCATCTTTGTAGAGGCCTGGCCCTACCTCGACAACTTTACCGATTGTCGGTAAATCTTTGTCATCTTGTGTTAGAATAATTCCACTTTTTGTACTTTTTTCTTGTTTGATCACTTCAAGAACGATGTGATCATGTAGTGGTTTTAACATGAAAATACCTCCTTGAAAAATTAGTTTATTTTAATCTTAGCACTCATCATTTTAGTGTGCTAACAATATTATAAAAAAAATGATTTTTTTTGTCAAGATTCAAATATCATAAATAGAAGAGTTCGTTTTTTGCGGTTTAGTTTTTTTCTTGTCATCTTAATGGTAAACTATTTATAGAGTTAGATAATATTATAACGAGAATTTATGGGAGAGTATAAAAAGAATAGTATATTTTTAATAGGTGCTGTTGGATTAGGTACGGGTGTTATGATCAGTGTTGGAATTTTTGCACTATTCGGACAAATAGCTGAGTTATCATTACATTGGTTTGCTGTTATTTTTGTTGTTGGGAGTATTGTGACAACTTTTAGTGCTTACTCATATATTAAATATAGCGAATGTTTTCCGAGTGCGGGAGGTATTGGTGTGTATTTGGTTGAAGCATATGGTAAAGGTGTCATAGCCACAGTAGGTGCCCTGATCATATTATCTATGGTTATAAATTAGAGTCTTGTTGCGAGAACCTTTGGTTCTTATACGATGCAGTTATTTTAGTCGCCTTTACCTACATTAAAATCAACACGGATTTCTTCATCGTCATTATGGGAATTATTGTAATTGGTGTCTTAACGGGGATGCAAAAGTTGTTTATGAAAGTTACTGAGAATAGAACTAATTAGAGGGTTTTCTTCATATTTTCTTAATATACGTGTTGTATTATTTAAAGTGATAAAAGATTCTATGTTACAATAAACTCACAAACTTGAGATGGTGATTCGATGAAAAATATAATTGTACTTGAAGATAATAAGGATATTAATACACTGTTAACCGACATCCTCACGGATGCCGGGTATCAGGTTTTTTCATCAACTAATGCCTTTGACGCTTTGAAAGACTTTAAAAATCATAAAATTGATTGTATTTTAACTGATTTAATGATCCCTATTATGTCCGGTGAAGAATTTATTCAAGAAATACGAAAAACATCGGATGTGCATATTATCATAATTTCTGCTAAAACAACCATACCAGATAAACTAGAGGGACTCAAAATAGGCGCAGATGATTATCTATTTAAGCCATTTTTAGAAGAAGAATTGTTGTTAAAACTTAGAAACTTATTTCAAAAACGAGATAAAAAGGAATCAAAGCAATCTTTCAATAACCATCAAGTAATATTTGAAGAGGGGAAACCTCAGCTGCTTATAAACGATAAGATTGTCTCTTTAACAGGAATTGAATACAATATGGTTAGCTTATTAGTTAATAAAATGAATCGAGTTGTCTCTCGTGATCAAATTCTTGATGCATTATATGCGTATGGGGAGGAAGTATTTGATCGTGTTGTGGATGTCCACATAAGAAATATTCGAAAAAAAATCAATACAGTATACGATAAAACGTTAATTAAAACAGTTTATGGTCTAGGATATACATGGGTTGGTGAACTGGATGAATAAATCTTTGAAGCAGAAGTTTAAACGAAATATCTTTATTTTAACATTCGTTGTGACGGTCATATTTATCGTAATAAACCTAGCACTCTATGTAATCAATAATAATTATTTGATTAATAAGATAGAAGAAGAAAACGATGCTTTTTTAGGACTAACAACTCACCTAATCAATGAAAATGATATTAATATTGCGATGGAATATGTGGAACACTATACCCATATTCATGAAGTTGATGTTGAAGTCATGGATGAAGACGGCAATATGGTTTTTTCATCAAATGTCGCACATTTATACTCAAGTCGATACACAATTGAGACAATGAAAGGGGACTTTACCGTTTTTATTGATAACACGGATAGTGTTACGGTCAATACGGTCCAAGATAATACCATATATATAAATGTTTCATTATTAGTTATTTATATCATTGCCCTAGGAATTCTAATTTATATGAATAATAAGAATGCTAGAATGATACAAGATGATGTGGATACTGTGCTAGATTTAATGGACAGAAATCAAGAGCAAATAAAAACACTACATCATGATGAGTTTAGTGAGATTTATCATACAATTATCAACTATATTGAAAACATTGATCTTCTAACTGCTCAAAAAGAAATGAATATAAAGGGCATTGCGCACGATATAAAAACGCCTTTAACAATAACATATGCTTTTTTTGAAAAATTAAAAAAAGGTAAAAAACTAACCAATTCAGAAATCGACTTAGCCTTTGAATCATCACAAAAGATTAATCATTTATTAAATGATATCATTGAAGATAATGAACGTAAGAGTTTTAAATCAATAAACATATCACGTATTATTCAGGCAAAACAAAGAGAATATCAATCTGTCTTTGATAACAAGCAGATGACAATCATTACCAATCTAGATAAGAATGTTAAGGTGACATGGAGTGAAAAAGACTTTTCAAGAGTCATCGATAATATTATATCAAACGCCTATTATTATTCTAAATTGAACTCTGATCTGATCATTACACTTAAACAAGAAGAAAAGACTATTATTGAATTTATTTCAACGCCAAAAAACATTGATATTTTAGATCTGTCAAAGGTTTTCAAACAAGGCTATCGTGGCGATCGAAGCCAAGAAGAAAATGGATATGGTAAAGGGTATGGACTGTATCTTAGCCGTGTGCTACTGAATACAATTGGTGGTAAAATAACGGCAAAGGTAGAAAAACAAAATGTGAAGTTTACAATTATGTTGTAATCTTCACATTTCTTTTATATTTATATATTATCATGTAGTTGGGTGAGAGAAAAATGAAGAAAAACTACGTTGTCTATCCAATGCTAATTGCATCGATTGGATATTTGTTCTATTATTACCTATTAAGTGGGTATAATAGTGGATTTATGATGATGCATCATATGGGATATTATGATAATTTTTCATCAACATCATATTTTATTAATATCGGATTACTTATTCTTGCTTATATTGGGTTGATTGCGGCGATACTCATTTTAGTATCAAAGCAGACATCACAGAGCAATAATGCATTAGAAATTTTAAATGAACGATTAACGAAAGGTGAAATATCGCTTGAAGAATATCGCGAAATTAAGCGAACTATTAATCAATAATAAACAAATCGAAGAGGTGATTATATGATGTTTTTATGGTTTATTATACTAGCAGTCTTATTGTATTTATTCCTAGGTGGAACGATAAATTTCCATCAAATGAAGGAGCATAAGACTAAAAACCATCTAGATGAACGCTTAGCAAAAGGTGAGATATCAATTGAAGAGTACAAAGACATTAAACGAACGTTAAAGGAGGAATAGAATGAATTTAGTTAAGATTATGTTAGTGTTATTTACAGGTGCTGGATTTGGGTTTGGTATTGATCAAATAAATCATACGGAGACCGATCCTATTAATGAAGAAACCAGATCCATTTATGAAGAAGAAAGTTATTGTCATCGTTTTTCTGATGAGTCGTTTCTAGATCATATGTTAGAAGGGCTAACGGAAGAAGAACAGACACTCGTTAATGCAAAAATTGATGAGTTATTAGTAAGTTATGATACGACGCTCGAAGCACTTTATGATGACTTTGAATTAAGACATGATTTCATGTTTGATTTAATGACTTACTTAGAAGACAATAATATTGATTATCATTATGGAGAGTCTTACCATGATCGATACAATGATGATGACTGGCATCATCATAGAAGAATGCGTTAGGAATGTATATATAATTCCTTGCAACTGAACAGTATAGTGGTTTTGATAGGAGGAAATGACATGAAGAAAATAGGATTGTTGATTGGATCGTTTATTGTTGCATTGACACTTTCAGCGTGTTCATCAACAAACGATTTAGAAAGTGTTGGTCTAGCTGATTTAACAGGTAAAGAAATATTAACTGGTGTAGCAGATGGATTAATTGAAGTGAAAGATTTTGGACTTAGTGTTTATGACGATGAATTGATCGTCATACTAGATGATTCCCGAACATCTGTTGATATGCCTGAAGATGAATTTTATCTATCTGTTGCTCCATATATTAACAATACCCATTCTTGTACTTATCACAGTGCAACAGGATGTCGTGGAGAGTTGAAGCAAGAGACATTTTTTGTAGAGTTCATCGATAATGAAGGCAATGTTATTGTATCAGAGAATATGGATACGTTAAGTAATGGATTTATTGATTTATGGCTACCTAGGGATGTCGAAGGGACACTAACTATCACACAAGGTGAATTATCAGCATCTAAAACAATTTCAACTACCGCAGGAGAACCAACGTGTGAAACAACGATGCAATTGTCATGATTAAACTTGTCGTATCAAACATGTATTGTGGTCATTGTCAGTTAAAGGTGAATGCTGAGTTGAAGGCAAACGGATTTGATGTCATAAGCATCGATATGGCTAAAAATACTGTATTGATTGATACAGACTCACCAAACTTAATTAAAATTGAGAAAATTCTGGATCAAATTAACTATGTTGTTGACAGAGATGCTAGTGTATTAAACTTGCATGATTATACCATCTGGGATGATTTATTGGCAAATGATGACAATTACGATCAGTTACTAACTTTTTTAGATAACAACAATATAAACCTTATCGGATTTAATGAGGATGACTTTGGTTTATTGATTCATTCGACAGAAAAGCAATATTATGATATTAGAGCATATATTCATTCACTAAAAACATAAAGGAGACTTCATGGAAAAAGAACAATTGTGTTGCTGTCACAATGTGACATTAGAAGATGTTAAAGAACAAATTAGTAAAGGTGTAACTACTTTTGAAACCTTACAAGACAATACAGGCATTGGTACAGATTGCCCACCTTGTGAGAAAAATAATAGAGCCTTATTTGAAAAACTATTACAAGATTAGTTGTAGAGAATCTCTTTATGAGATTCTCTCAGACTGTTGACAAAGTACTTGATGAAAATCAGGTACTTTTTTAATGGGGAGTTTTAAGTTATCCACGTGGATAAGTAAAACTAGGGATAAGCACTGATAAATGGTATAATAGAGG
>JAXKVY010000008.1 GCA_036172455.1 Candidatus Izemoplasma sp. | reverse complement strand
TGAAGGGTTCTATAATCGAAAAAGGATCCACGGATCCATCGATTATTTAACTCCTCATGAAGTTCATTATTCAAAGAGAGAAATTCTTACTTAAGGTGTCCACTTTCTTGACATAGATACATTTACCTATAAGCTATCTTTTAGAGAAGGTGAAAAAGGTAAAGATGGTGAAAATGATGAAGATTGATGAAGCTGTTGTGATTGTTGCTGTTAGTGTTGTCTCTATTACTAGTAGTTTTGGTACGCCGTAGCGAGCTGCCATATTTAAACTTCCAACTTATACTGTCGGGCTAACGCTGTTTCGAAACAGTGCCGATAAACCTCAAAAGAGATTGTACTACCTTTTCCTCAGTAGCCAGCTTATGTCATGGAAGTCGATTCAAGTGTTTTTGTTTATCAATTCTGGAACGTCCACTTTACTTTCACCCTAACTTTCGCAGTTGTGCCAGTAAGGGGACCAATTGTTTTTTAAATGAGTACATCTTTAGAAGTTGTAAGTTCTTGTCGAATCATTTTAAATAATATGTTAAAATATTATTGGTGAGGTGATTTCATGTACTCTATATTTTGTGATGAATCTAGACATTTAGAGAATGATGAGCACAGTCATATGTTGATTGGTGCTATTTTATGTGAGACGGGCAATGAAAATCATTATAATAATATTATTAAGGGTTTAAAAGAGAAACATGGAATGAATAAGAATACCGAGTTAAAATGGACAAAAGTATCTTCAAGATACTTGGGGTTATATAAGGATATTATTGACTTTACATATGATAATCCAATCTTCATCAGAATTCTTATCGCAGATAAATCAAATCTGGATCATAACCGTTTTGAGCAAACACACGATAAATGGTACTACAAAATGTATTATCACTTACTAACTTATTTTGGGTCTAGGTATGATTCGTTATATAAAGTTTATTTAGATATTAAAGATACCAACACCCATAAAAGGGTAGATAAGCTAAATAAGATTCTAAATTATCAATATGCAAGTGAGTATATTGTGAAATCTGTTAGATCTCACGAGAAACAATTTATACAAGTAATTGATTTAATAATTGGAGCTGCAGGTTATAAATATAGTGATAAAAAATCGAGCGAAGCTAAGTTGGAAGTAATGAATTATTTAGAGAGTAAATTTGGAGTTAATTTTTTTAAGAAAACAGCTTACCAATCACAAAAGATAAACATTTTCACATGGAATGGAAAGAAGTAACTATGTGCTTTTGCAAACTACTTCCAGAACCTTATGATTATCACTCCTATGAAACAGAAGAAGAATTCATGTCTGACATTTACGATTATTTCCAAAGGACATTATTTAATAACAAAATAATTTTTAAGACAAAACCAGTATTTTTCTTCGTTAGACCTTTAGAAGAAGATCGTGAACAAGGATTTTATCATATTACAACTTATGGAAAAAAAGGATCTAGAACGCTTGACGTTTATAGGGCTACAAGAATAAACTGGATAAAACCCATAATAGATAATTACAATTGTACTTTTAAATGTTGTGAGGGGATATTAAATTGGGTTAATCCAGAAACAAAACGCGAACATATTTATATGGTTGAGGATCGTTTCGTTATTGTTCTTAAAGAAAAAAGGAATGTTTTTGAACTAATAACAGCATTTTATGTTCCTGAAAGCAATACAAGACAACATAAGAAGTATTTAGAAGATTATTTTAAGTATGGATAAGGGTCATATTTGACACTTTTAGTATAAGGTGGTATAATACAATTAGCTCATCTACCAATAGTCGTAGAAGGAGATATTAATTTAGCTAGCCGGTAAAGCGGATAGCTTTTTTACTGCAAATTTTTAAATAGTTAACTATATTTATGGATGTCAAAAATTCTGCTTAGCTTTTTATTGCTTACTTATTTAATTATACGTAATAATATATACAAATTTTTTTAGTGCCAAAACAGAATTTCTTGTTTTTTTCTAAAATTAATTGTATTAATTAGGTAAGAGAGTATTCTTTGCTTTATCAATATTGCATAGTGCAGAACTAAAAGCAGCAGATTTCTCAAATAGGATATGAAGGTTATCTTATTAGTAGATAATATTGAAAAAAACAAGTAGCGAATCAAAATTAGGGTCATTTTTAGGGTCATTGCTATATATAATAGTTTAATATGGCTTTATTAGTACTTTGTTAATAGTTATTATACATGCCTTTCACGCATGCATTCAAGTGTTCGAATCCCGTACGGGTCACCATTTGATTATAAACAAGCCATCAAGGCTTGTTTTTTTATTTTCATGTGGATAGTTATCTTGTATAATTGATTTATAGAGGGTGATTACATGAATAAGCATAGGAGATATGTACTAAAGAGTTTGCTAATCATTATGATATTATCTCTTGTTCTAGTGGTATCTATGATTAGACCTAATGTTGATTTAGACACACTAGAAGACGAGTACTTTACTGAGCATTCACATTATATTGATGTGTCTATAGAAGAAGACAATACATCGTTTCCAGTACAAATTCATTACCAAGATCTAGGCGCATTAGAGGATCCGGTTATTTTGCTTATCCACGGGTCTTTCTCGTCATCACATACCTTTTTACCCTGGGCTAATAGTTTAGTTGAAAAAGGATATCGTGTAATAATGCCTGACTT
The DNA here is from genome assembly GCA_036172455.1 of Candidatus Izemoplasma sp. Classification (NCBI taxonomy): domain Bacteria; kingdom Bacillati; phylum Mycoplasmatota; class Mollicutes; order Candidatus Izemoplasmatales; family Candidatus Izemoplasmataceae; genus Candidatus Izemoplasma; species Candidatus Izemoplasma sp. The sequence continues at coordinate 19,324 of JAXKVY010000008.1, read as the reverse complement.
ACCATATTTTGGGTTAAGTGAGGGTTTTAGTGATCATATAACCAGTTATGAAAGAAGTGCTAAGGTAATAAAATACTTGCTAGATACGTTGAATATTGATAAAGTTGAGATTGCAGACAATTCTTTAGGAGGAGCAGTCGCGTGGTATTTTACAAGTGATTATGAAAGTTATGTCAGAACATTAACATTAATTGATGCTGTGTATCCACAAGAAATAGAAGATAATTCTAAATTAAAAGATACAATGAAAAATGAGTGGTTAGCTGAACTGCTAAGCCTTATGACACCAAGGTTTATTGTAAAAAGGTTTTTACTAACTGCTTATGGGAATGATACAAATATGACTGAAGATATCTTGGATCGATATTATGATTTATTGCGAAAAGACGGAACACGAAAATCAATACTCATTAATACACGGGTTAGACAAACACAAGATTTTTATGAAGAAAAGCTTTCTAATATTATTGTACCAAAATATATTATGTGGGGTAAAAAGGATAGTTGGATATCTGTTGAAACAGTTAATTTATTCCAAGATACAATGGATATTCCAGAAAAGAATATTATAATATATGATGATCTTGGTCATGTTCCGATGGAGGAAAATCCATCTGATACACTTCTCGATTTTCTTAGTTTTATCGAATAAAGGCATCGAACTTTAATTAAAATAACACAAATTTTTGTGTTATTTTATTATTAATTACATGTTAATTTTATGTTATATGTTGCCTGTTCTTCAATTAAAGTTATTTATTTAATCTAGTATCACAAAAGATATCAAGATGTATTAATTTAGATTAATTACAATTCATAAAAACGTTTTTGAGCCTTTAAGATACATATGGGATTTCCCTATTTTAAGCAAATATCCACTTTTAAAAAATATTGACCACCCTGACTTTATATGCTCGTTTTGACTATCTACATATTCCTTTTGAGCCTTCTAAGCATATAAAATTTACTGATTTGATACTAAAAATGGGTGTTTTTAAGAAAAACGAAATAATTGACTATTTTAATCAAAACCCTTGACAAATCATTTTTACTCGGATATAATTGTACTCGAACAATAAAAATTTATATGAAAAAGGCAATCCTTATAGAAATATTAGGTGCGCAAAACTATAGGGCCTGTAAGATGGCAGCCAGTTACCATGTGAAAATATGGTAACTGGTTTTTTATTAGTTATACATATTTGAATGGTTAGGTTGTGATATAGGATGACACGTAAAATGATACAGTTGTCATCAATAGGGTTTCTACTACTTGGTTTGATCTTTACAACAAGTTCTGCTTTTGCATATTGGAATGACGTAACAACATCTCGAACCGTCGAGTTGGTTACCGTTGGAGAACCTGTTAGAATCACATTTGAAACGGTGCAAACAGTTGGCGAGAATGTAACACTGGTTCCTGAAGGTCGCGTTATAACAAATGATCAAATTGATTCGGCTGAATTTATATATGATGTTGGGGTATCAGAAGAACTCTTAAAGGTTGTCTCGCTTAATATATATGTAGATAAGATATTAATAAATGGCTTGACAGAATATAGTCATCTAATTCAAGTAAATATTTTAAATCAAGGTGACAAGGCTTCTATTGATATTGAAAATGATATCGTTCGCATATTCGTAAAAGTGACCTTATTAGAACCCATTGATGCGGAGGAAGCATTAGAAAAAGGGTTAGATGAATCAACAATAAATGTCGAAGACTCAGAAGTTGCTTTTAATACGATTACGGGACAAAATATAAGTTTTGAATTGATATTTGAATTAGAAGAAAAAGACTCTTTTGATAACAATAATTAAAATTAATTATATAGATAAAAAAATAAAATTTAAAAACGAAAAGGAGAAATTAAAATGAAATCAAAAAAATTAGGAATTGCATTATTAGTCATGCTAGCATTAGTAGTAACAACGGGAACATTTGCGTATTGGGCAAGTAACGTAACTGGAAATAGTACATCAGCAACAGGAACTATCACAGTAGGTGACGGAGATAGTGTTACAACAACAGTTAATGTCGCAGACGTTATTGACGCATCAGGAAATAAATTAGTACCAGTCGGATACGAGAATGCTGGAGAAAATGAAGTTAGCTCTTTAACGTTAACATTTGATGTTAACTGGGTTAGTTCTGGAACTGCGGCAAGCGGTGTTGTTGGTGATATTACATTAGGACTTACATCAGCAACAAATGCATCATCAGCAGATGTAACAAGTTTATTTAGTGCTGCATTAACCGGTGGACCATACACTGTAACAACGGATGGATCAGCAACTACTGTAAGTGTTACAATTACGTTAACTGAACCTGCAAATGCAACAGAATATAATTCAGTTGCTGCACAAGATATTGATCTAGCGCTTACTTTCACTGTTACACCTCAATAATAATTTATTATACTTAAATAATCACAGAAAGAGGTGACGTTATGAAAGTTAAGAAAACACTGTTGGCCCTAACTTTAGCAATAATGGTTGTATTTTCAGTTTCAAGCGTCACTGATACAACATATGCTTATTGGGCAAGTAATGTGACGGGTAATAATAACACCGCAACCGGGACAATCACCATTGGTGACTGGGCAGCTTATCCAGTGTGGGATGCGAATACATCTTATATTGCTGGGGACATTGTTACTTATAACGGAATGTACTATGAAGCTAAAAAAGATAACATTGGGTATGAACCTACTATAACACCTGGATGGAACGGGCGCTGGACTGAAGTTATCGTACAATGAGGATGAATAGGCACGATGATAATTCGTGTCTATTTTTTTAGAATATGCTATAATAAGAGCCATAATGGTATTAGGAGGATAAAATTGTGAAAAACATCAAAGAAAATATTAAAATCATCTTAAGTGTATTTGTCATAGGGGTATTATTGCTTTACATTGTTTTACAATTATTTGTACCGGATATGACAATTAAAGTATTTGGTTTTAAACCATATATCGTTGTGACAGAAAGTATGGAGCCAGTTTTGGATGTAAATGATATGGTCGTGACTCGCCAATTCGATCTTGATGAGGCAGAAATTGGGGATATTATTACCTTTAATGCAGACATAAACTATGATGGCACACAAGAAGTTGTTACCCATTATATTTATCGTATTGAAGAAAACAGTGGTGAAACGATTATTCGAACGAATCGTTATTTTGATGATTCTGAGACAGTTGTGCCTGATACCTGGCAATTAACTGAAGATGATGTTTTAGGGACACATTGGTTTCAAATCCCATATATAGGTATGGTGACTGAATTTTTAAAAAGCACTATTGGGTTAATCACAATTATTGTAAACGTAGGTATTATTGCGACAATTGTATACTTAATTAAGAAAGACTAATTGCTGGAGGCAGTGCTTATGGTAGAATCTATAACAAAACTATATCGGCGAATTAAGGTTAGACTTAAAAGCTTAAATAAGCAAGATATAAAAAAACATTTGCTTCTTTTTAGTGTCGTTGTCATTGTTGTTCATGGGTTCTATGTGACCCTTATTTATGTAGATAGAGACTATCAGTTTAATATATTAAATAAGACATATGTAAGTGCTGTTGCACCTGGACAATCGATAAACGATGTTTTATATACGGATGTTATAGTGATTAGAGACTTAACAATCGATACTCTTAATTCTGGAGATAAAATTGTAAGTTATGGAGATTATGGAGTGGAAGAATACTGGGTCATGCAGGTAGATAGCATAAATGAAGAAATTAATACGATCACGTATACTTACGATGGCACAGTAGCTTATACCGCAACAGATGATGATATTATTGGTGCTTATGCTCGTTCGGCTAACTTAATAGGCACAGTGTATTATGCGGCCACATATATTAGAGGCTATGTGCTATTAGTTCTGATTCATTTATTTTTTATTGCCATGGTTTATTTCTCAACATATGAACATAAAGAGGACAATAAGGTATCATGAAATTGTTTAAGAATGTGACAGTATATTTGATTTACGGAGTACTTATTGCGTATATTTTAGTATCCATCATTATTCCAAAACAAACAACTGATATTTTTGGTGTACGTTTCTTAGTTGTGGTATCAAATAGTATGGAACCAAAGATCAATGTCTATGATATGATTTTGATCAAAGATGTTCAAAAAGATGCGTTAGATGAAGAGGACATTATTACTTTTGAAGCCTATATTCCAGAAGTAGGAGAAAGACATTATGTGACGCATTACTTAAAAGAAATTAATACCAATAGTTCAGGGGATACTGTTTATGAAACACAAGGGTTAAACGCATCTTCTGATACTTATGATGAGTGGACAGATGCAGAAGGGAATCCTGTTTCTATAACCTATCAAGATATTGAAGGTGTATATCTTTTTAAAGTTCCTTATATTGGCCGCTTTGTTTTCTGGTTAAAAGACCCCATTTTCCTATTAATGCTAAGCATAAACGGAGCAATCTTTTATTTGTTATATCGACAAATAAAACATTACCTATACAAAAAAGAAGCCGATTAGTTCATTTTATTGAACTATGGGCTCTTTTTTGAACTTATATAAACGAAGGGTTTTAGGGTGGTTTAATTAACGAAGAAATAGGTTTCAAAGGTTAGTGAACCACCAACCAATTGATAGACTATTGTTTTTGACTGTGGTTCATTCATTGAAACTTTCACTGTAATACGCACTGTCTCAGTGTCTTCTGCTTGGCTAAATAATGTTTTATTATATGTGCCATCAGACAATGTTTCATAGGTAACATCAAAATTAAATAATCTTTCTAAGGTCTCAGTATCTAAGTTACCTTGTGTGAAGCCTAGATCTTCAATTTGGGCATATAATGTATATCCTTCTTTGACAATGACATCATATTGATAACTAACATAATGTACATCATCAAGTCCTCTAACTTGTGTTAACGGAATGATGGTTTTATTCTGTTCACTGACTAGTGTTTCTTGAGCAATATAAAAGTCAGATGGGTTGTTTAAATAGACATCATCATTGTTAGATACATTAGCGTATATAACTGTAGTACTAGAAAGTACTAAAAAAACCAAAACTAGACCGATTACGAATTTCTTCATAATATCACTTCCATGTTCTTATCATTAGGTAACTGGCTGTCTTCGTGAGACCCTATAGCTTTCCGTCACAGAATCGCTTCTGCTTTGGCTTTGTCAAATGCAAGACCATAGACATATCCATAGTTTTGATTTGATTACTTACAGTATACCTCTTTTATTACTATCTGTCAACTTTCTTGAGTAAAACGACGATATTTTTCTTATTTATAATAGTGTATAATGCAAAGGCTTTTATTTAAAAATAGTTTCGTTTCAGAACTATAAATTAAGCATTTATGTTACGGTACTATTGAGGTGAGCACCATGAAAAAATCAAGAGTTTTTAAAATAAAAGAGCAGATCAAAAATATTTATAATGCTACTAAGGCGTTTGTGTTATTAAAACGCTCAAAGAGAACACGTTTAATGACGAAACCTTTAAAAGAACGGATTATGCTTGCGGTTACATCTGTTAATGGATGTAATATGTGTTCATATGTCCATACTAAAATAGCTTTAAAAAGTGGTATGTCTAGCAAACAAATTCAGGAATTATTATCAGGTGATGATACTAAGGTACCAGAAGAAGAAGCTGTTGCTGTCGCATTTGCGACACATTTTGCAGACTCAAAGGAATCGCCAGAAAAAGAGGTTATTGACCGTATTATTAAGGAATATGGGAATCAAAAAGCAACCTTAATTTTCGCTGCTTGTCAAATGATTACAATGACAAATGGTATGGGAATTGCCTTAGATGATTCGTATCACAGAATTAAATTGAAAGGTAATAAAGAATCTAATATTGTAATTGAATTACTAAATCCTTTATTAACAATGCCACTGTTTATTCCTCTAGTTATCTATCACTTTATCGGGAGTTTATTGCCTGGGAAAATTTCCTTTAAAGAAATTGAAGTTCATTAAGTAGAATCAAGCGAATCATTTGATTCGCTTTTTTTATGCCTTCTTATGGAAGAGGTTATGCCTAAGTTTGAAGGTAATCTTGTACTTGGGGGAATGAACCATTATAAAACATTCCTAGCGGAAGCAGAAAAAATCTCATTTGAAAACGTTACTAAGTATGACCGTCAATTAGATGAATTATTTGGTAAATATGTAAATGGATATAAAGAAGGCGAGTATACGACTGTAGCTGAAGCATTCCAAGCATTCTATTCTGAATTGCGTACAACTTAAATGGAAATCTACAGAGATAGTGGATTACCGTATCAAGACTAATAATCTAATAATTAGATTCTACTAATAATAATTGTTTAAAAAGCTCCTTGCCTGATAGGGTTTGGAGCTTTTTATATAGAGGTATTAACATAATAGTTAGTCTAGTTTTTAGAGAATTTTTGATAACAGGGTTATCATTTAAAAAGCCTTTAAGATAAGTGTATGTTATAATGAAGGTAGAATGGAGGTCAAAATGTATCAGTTTAGTAAATGTAACTATAATGATTTAGAAGACATCAACCGACTTATGGCATCAGTGGATGTGGAAATTAGTAACCCCAATATTTTTGTGAGTGATGATGAAACATTTGTCAAACGTCATATTAAAGATGATGGATTTATTTTAAAAGCCATGTCTGATGACGAAATGGTTGCTTTTTTACTAGTTCGATATCCCAAAGATGATCCAGATAACTTAGCCCGTGACATTAAAACCATTGACGAAGAAAAGTATGAGCATATTGCACATATGGAAAGTGTCGTTGTGGCGAAAGATCACCGTGGAAATAATTTACAGTATAAACTTATTGTCGAAGCTGAAAAGATACTAGAAAATGAACATATTGAGTATAGTATGGCAACGGTATCACCGATTAATAAATATAGTCTTATCAATTTTGTCAAAGCGGATTATGTTGTTACTCGGGTTAAAAACAAGTATACGGATGTGAAACGTATAATTCTTAAAAAAGATATTGATTAAGCCAATATCTTTTTTTAATAATCAAAAATAATATTATTGAATTAAAAATAAATAAAAGATATAATTAGGGTATAACATTTTCAGAAAGGGGTTTATATGATTACACGTAAAGAATTAATCACATTGGACTATTATCCAAATGAAGAGATTGATGAAGTATTAGGATATGTAAAAGGTTCTACGGTTCAGACTAAAAATATTGGCAAAGATATTTTAGCAGGATTAAAGACCTTAGTTGGGGAGAAATCCATTCTTACACTGAGATGATGACAGAAGCACGCCAGATTGCCACAGAAAGATTACTTCAAGAGGCGGACGAAATGGGTGCAGACGCAGTATTATGTTTTCGCTTACAGACATCTCAAGTAATGGGTGGAGCTGCAGAGATTATTGCCTATGGAACTGCGGTAACATTTAAAAAAATAATGAGAACACAACATATCATGGAACAAAAACCCAAATTATTAACGATTATTGGGTTAGTTTTTGAGGGTGTCGCAGTGATTAGTATGGTTTTCTTTACCTGGATTTTATTAACATTTACAGAGTCTAAATTATATGCGTTGATTGAGGTAGATACTACCCCTAGTGAACTAGAAGAGATTGAAATGGTCTTATCATTTATTCAAACACCAATACTTGTATTAGCCATTATTATGGCAATTTTACTGGTTGTTAACCTCTTTTGTTTACGCTATTACTACGAGGAAAGTTCACACATGAAACAGCCAAAAAAGTCTATTTATATCAAGCAATTATTGGAGGAATTAATATGCTTTTTAATCAAATTACCGGCATCTTATATTTGATTTCCGGAGTGATGGGATATAGTGGCCATACCGAGTTAACAAAACACAATATTAGAGAATGATTATAGGAGGAAGTACATGGAAGGATTAGAAACATTTATTGAATTACTGCCATTATTAATACCAATAATCTTAATCGATGTCGGTATTCGTATTTACGCATTAGTGGATTTGCTGAAACCAGACCGAATTGTTACCATCAATAACAATAAGATTGTTTGGATATTAATCATTGCGATTGTGAATTTTGGTGGCTTTATTTATTTATTGTTTGGAAGAAAATCATGAAACCAGCAATTAAAATTACAAATCTCACTAAGTACTATGATGACTTTTTAGCGTTAGATCACATAGATTTAACGGTTAATCAAGGGGAAGTTTTTGGCTTTATAGGTAAAAATGGTGCCGGTAAAACAACAACTATAAATTTGGTTTTAAGTTTATTGCATGCTGATGATGGTAAGATTGAAATCTTAGGTAAGCCTATTATTGATAAACGGACATATAAGTATGATATTGGGTATGTTCCTGATGTGCCTGTTTTTCCCCATTATCTTACCGCAAGAGAATATTTAACATACACTTGTGATATGTTGGAATATACCGTTAACGAAAAGTCACTAATAGATACATTAGATTTTGTGGGTTTAAAAGAAACAACAAAGCAAGTAGGCTCATTTTCACGGGGAATGAAACAACGCCTTGCCATCGCACAAGCCCTTGTGCATGACCCAGAGATTTTATTAATGGATGAGCCCACAAGTGCCTTAGATCCGATTGGACGTAAAGATGTGTTAGATATTATCTTAAAGTTAAAAGGCAAAAAGACCATTTTTTATTCAACACATATTTTAGAAGATGCTGAAAAGGTATGTGATCGAATCGGTCTTATTGATCACGGACAAATCAAATTGGTAAAATCTATTATGGATATTAAAAATGACTTTATTCAACCCATGATGATTATTGATGCAAGAAACAGTGACAAGCTAATATCATCCTTAAGTGCACTTGAATATATCAAAAGTTACCGAAAACACCCGCAAGGGGTCCTTGTTGAATTCACATCGTCTATAGAGAATAACACCGTGTTAAAAGATTTAATGAGTAAGGACATTGTCATCACACGGTATGTCCCTTACTTACCCTCATTAGAAGATGTATTTATAGAGGTGACATCATGATCAAATTATTAAAATATGATGTATTATTTTTAAAACGTACGGCCAAGATGATTGTCTTTCCAGCACTCATTGTGCTAATGTCAATTGTATCCCCTCTAACTGCTAAATATATGAATCAACTATTATTGAGTATACTTGAAGATACCGGGGTTAATATCACATTGCCAGACCCTGTCTTATTAGATAGTTATATTCAATATATGAGTGACCTTAATGAAATAGTTTTACTTGTGGTATTGTTTGTCTCAGTGAGTATCTTTATCAGAGATAAAACAAAAGATTTACTGCCACTGATATTCAGTAAACCAGTATCACGAGTTAAATATCTGATGTCTAAATATATTAGCTTTAGTGTACTTTTATTAGTTAGTTTTATAATGGGATATCTTGTATTTACCTACTATACATATTACCTGTTTGATGGTTTATACTTTGTAGAGGGATTTATCGCAATCATGCTTTATTTTCTTTATTTGCTCTTTTTAATCAGTATTGCGATGTTGATGAGTATTTTGTTTAAAAACTATATCATGGCAATTATTATGACTTTCTTAGCCTATATTGTCTTTAGTGTCTTATCAATCTTTGAAAATGTCGCCATCTTAAAGTATTTTCCAAACTTGCTTAATAATTATGCGACAACCTATTTGTCAATGGGGGAGTTCCCAGAAGAACTTGGGATAACCGTATTACTTACAATGGTATTTACTGGTGGATTACTTTATCTTTCTATGATTATTTTTAACAATCAAGAAATTCAATAGAGTGAGCAAGGACTGTGAACACGCAGTCCTTTTTTCATATAAAAAAACGGTTATATCAAATGATATGACCGTTTTCGTTTTTATTTTAAGGTTTTAAAGAACATCTCTGCGGTGTTGATGTTTGATGCTAGTGGTATCTTATAGACATCACTCAAGCGAAATAATCCTTGAACATCAGGTTCATGTGGCTGTGCGGTTAATGGATCACGGAAAAACAAAATAATATCGATATCTCCATTTGCCACGCGAGCTCCAATTTCCTGGTCACCACCAAGTGGTCCACTCCGGTAGCAATGAATCACCAAATCGGTTGCTTCCATGACTTTATGTCCCGTCGTACCTGTTGCGAATAGTTGGTGATTTTTTAAAATATTTTCATGTTTTTGACAAAATTGAATCATTTCTTTTTTCTTCTTATCATGGGCTATAATAGCTATTTTCATCAAGTCACCTCATTTAAATTAATAAGACAAATGCAGTAAGTGCCAATAGAATCAATAATACAAACGGCAGCAGTGCAAACAGATATTCCTTGTGGGATTCTCTTTCATGCTCCTCAGGAGTATCATTATCAAAATATTTAAATTTGTTTTTTTCAGACATACTAAAACTCCTATCAACTATCTATTATATCATTAAATAGCATTATATAAAAAGAAAAACCGAAATTTTTGGTTTAACTATGATACATATCGATTAATCGTGCAATTTTATTATAGTTTATATAACGAGACTCTCTTAGTAACTCTTTACCCTCGCTAAATATGAGTACAGTTGGGACACTAAAGATAAGATGATCGCCTCTAAATTGATCAATATCATCGATATAAATGGCGTATCTCTCAATCTTATCAAGGTTTGAAACGTTTCGTATTAATGTATTTTCGATTGTATTACAAATCGTACAACTGTGGCTTTTAGCAATAATCATCACAAACTCTTTGTGTAAGACTTCATCTATCATCTCTTGGGTTGTTAATACTGTCATAATGACACCTCACTTTACTTTCAAGTTAGTATACTAACAATCGTGTATTTTGTCAATCTTAATACCTTTTTCTAGAGTAAAAAAAATGTATATTACGTGCATGTAATATTACAATAGTGTAATATATCAGTGGAGGTGACAATTATGCAAAGTATGGATACCTTGAAAGCGATAAGTAATGACACAAAACTTAGGCTTGTTAGTTTACTTTTAGAGAATGAATTATGTGTCTGTGAGTTAGAAGAAATTCTAAACATTAAACAAGCAACTATATCACGCAATTTAAGCCGATTGAAGGATGCCAATGTTGTTGATGTTAGGCGTGAAAAGCAACGCGGTTTTTACTATCTGACAGATCAGTTCTTGAATCAACATCATTTTGTTGAGCATATCAAAGAGTTACGATTAAAAGAGTTACAATTAGAAAAAGATTATAAAGCGTTTCTCGAACATAAAGCCGTAAAAGATGAAAATATTTATGTTTGTAAAGCGTTTAGAGAGGTGAGTTAATATGACAAAAAAAACAATGCGCGTTGATGGAATGACATGTGCAATGTGCGCGAAAACTATTGAGAACACATTTGCCGATCAAGAAGGTGTTACTGCAAAAGTGAATGTTGGAGCGGGCAAAGTTATTTTCAATTATGATGAAGCGCAATATAGTTTTGTCGATTTAGCCAACATGGTTGAAGCAGTTGGGTATGAACCCGTCTTAGAGGAATCATTAGATGACAATAAAAAATACCGTAAAAAATTACGGATTGAAATTTATATAGCCGTTATTTTCAGTATTCCACTGTTATGGGCAATGTTTAGTCATATTCCTGGCTTTGAATTTGTCTATGTACCAGCGATTTTAACCAATGGAATATTTCAGTTAATTGTGAGTGGGGTTGTACAGTTTTATATCGGGAAACGATTCTATATAGCCGCATACAAAAGCTTGAAAAAGAAAGTACTAGGTATGGATAGCTTAGTTGTTATGGGGACAACAAGTGCCTACTTATATAGTATGTATCTGTTATACGAACAACTATTTGTCAATCCAAGTATGCATCCAATGTATTATTTTGAGATTAGTGCATTAATCATTACCATGGTTTTAGTGGGTAATTATATTGAGCATATAGCAAAAGAGAGAACGACTGATGCATTAGTAGAATTGGTTAACTTGGGAGCTAAAGAAGCCCGTGTTATTCGTAATGATAAAGAACAAATGGTAGGAATTGACGAGGTATATTTAGGCGATAAAGTTGTTGTCTTGGCCAATGAAAAGATTCCGGTTGACGGTAAAATCATCAAGGGATCAACCTATATTGATGAATCGATGATTACAGGAGAGAGTATCCCTGTTTTAAAAGATGAAAATAGTGATGTAATTGGTGCAACCATCAACTTACGAGAGAAAATTGTTATTGAAGCAACCAAAGTTGGGGCAAACACAATGCTTGCTCAAATTATTCAGACTGTTGAAGATGCCGCAAGTGAGAAACCACCAATACAACGTACGGCTGATAAAATAGCCGCATACTTTGTACCAATGGTTGTCAGTATTGCGATTATTAACTTTATTGTTCAATTTGGATTACTAGGATACACATTTGAGACAGCCTTTACACGTACAGTAGCGATACTTGTGATTAGTTGTCCATGTGCGTTAGGACTTGCGACACCAACAAGTATTTTAGTTGGAAATGGAAAAGCTGCACAAAACCATATCTTATATAAAGGTGGAGAATTCTTTGAACTTGCGAATAAAATCGAAGCGATTGCCTTTGATAAGACAGGAACATTGACTAATGGTGAACCTATAGTGACAGATTACTTAGGTGATGAATCTGTTCAAGAAATGGTGTATGCGATCGAAAAAGAGTCCACACACCCCATTAGTCAAGCATTTATAGAGTTTTATGAAAAGCATCATTCTAAAGGGACAGACTTAGAAATCTCTCAGTATGATACGATTAAAGGAAAAGGTATCAAGGCGACAGTAAATAATAAAAAGATTCATATTGGTTCGACAAAAATGGTGACAGACTTAAGTCTTGATAATCCATTTGAAGCAGAAAGTTTAACATTACTAAACCAAGCGAAGACAGTTAACTTTATTATTGTTGATGATAAGGTCGTAGCGCTTTATGGGGTTCGTGATGAAATTAAAGATACCTCAAAAGATGTTATTAATGAAATGAAGAAACGCGGGTTAACACCGTATATGATTACCGGAGATAACCAGCATGTTGCCAATGCTATTGCAAAAGAATTAGGTATTGAGCATGTATATAGTGAAGTATTACCTCATGAGAAAGCAGATATCGTAAAAGAAATTAAAGCAACAGGCAAAATAACTGCCTTTGTGGGAGATGGAATTAACGATGCGCCTGCTTTAAAACTTGCGGATGTTGGTATTGCGATGGGACATGGTACAGATGTCGCAATCGATAGTAGTGATGTTACGTTAATGAGTTATGATTTAGGCCTTGTTATTAAAGCAATAGATATGTCGAAAGCAACGCTTAAGAATATTTATCAAAACTTTGGATGGGCATTTAGCTATAATGTCATAGCCATTCCATTAGCTGCCGCAGGATACTTATCTATGGCACTGGCCGCAGCTGCAATGGCATTCTCATCCATTACTGTGGTGCTAAACGCACTCAGATTAAAACGTTACAAATTACCAGAATTTGAAAAAGATAATATAGAAGAAAGAGGTCAGAATATGAAGTTAACAGTATCTAACATGACATGTAACTATTGTAAAATGACCATTACTAATGCGTTAAAAGCAGAAGGTATTAATGACATTAACATTGATTTAGACAACAAAATTGTTGAATTAGATCCTGTCGATAAAACCCTTGAAGATATTAAAAAAATAATTGAAGACAAAGGTTACGACGTAGAAGGATAATCAGTTAACAACCATCCATCTAATTGGATGGTTGTTTTTTTGTGTAGTATACTAATTAAGACACACTCAATTAGAAATTTCGCATTGTCATTAGTTTAAAAACGATCATTGTAAAGATTCAACAATAAAGATTGGTATACATATCATTATTGCTTTATCTGCATTAACAGTCTTAATCTCCGTTTATATTAATAAGCGTAAATTAGCTAGAAATCTTAGTTATACTATATTAGCTGTCATTATTGTTTACATCTTTTTATTTTTATTAGTAGAATTTGGCGTAAGTTAGGGAATAAAATCACGATGAAACATCATTTCTCTTAATGATGTTTTTTCTTTGCTTTTCTGGTTGATTTTATAATGAGGGTTTGCTATAATATAATAGCGCTAAAAAAGAGCGCTATAGGTGGGCGGGTAGCGAAGTGGCTAAACGCGGCAGACTGTAACTCTGCTCCTAACGGTTCGGCGGTTCGAATCCGTCCCCTCCCACCATTTCTTTTTAGGGGTGTGGTGTTAATGGTAGCACACCGGTCTCCAACACCGTTAGTACGGGTTCGAATCCTGTCACCCCTGCCATTTAATAAATTAGAGAAGTCTTTTTAGACTTCTTTTTATATGTTTATTTTTAATAGATGTGTAAATATATAAATGATAAAATATACGGTGTCATTTTACATAAGTATTTGGTTTTTGTTCAATCTTTTACTCAGTGCTTTGAGGATAGGAAATCTCTAGACGTTTATCATATTTAATAATATGCCTTTTGGAAACTCAGAGATTTTTGTTAAGCTCTTTTATTATGTGATTCCATTAACTCTAATTTTAGCGCTTTATAAGTGCAAAAGAGTTAAAGAAGTGTAATGTAACTTAGTGGTTCTTATAAAATTGAAATAGTCATAAAGAGTGAAAAATCTTTTTAGCTTACTCACGAAGTAATTCTTTTGAAGTCTTTTATTATGTGTGCATTGTTTTGGTACGCTCTAAAATGGCTTCTTTTTAGTACATGATTATTAATGTTGAAAAAGTACTTGTCACTATGTGATACCAAGTGTGTATTTTGGTATAATTAATATTGAAGGAGTAATGATAAAAGAAGAAAATTCAGTTTAACATTATCTATGTTATTGGAGGTAATGATCTCATTGCTGGGGATCTTTTTTTATTATATTAGTAAGAATGTTTATTTATCTTCAGATATGCTTTATCCGTTTAGTGAGATTATAAGTCTACCACTGATTATAGTCTTTTTTGTATTCTTTTTTCATCTTTTATCAAGCTGTAACGATTCTCGAGAATGGTTACAGATATGATATAATGGAGTAAAACTAGTGTAGGGGAGATAAGATGATTAATTTCGCAACGATCAGTACATTTTTATTTACAATTTTATCTGCATTCTATTTTAACAAAAGCAAAACAATAGAGTTTAATACCAAATATGCATTCGAATCCATTTTAGATGGGTTGTTTTCTTTTGCCATCATATATGCCATCTTTTTACAAGGTTGTATGAGAAACTTGTTTATTTTTGTAATATTACTCGTGGTCTATTTCATGTTTGCATACATCCGATTTAGAAGCGAGCATATAATTGATGATTTTTTACTCCAAGTTGAAACTGTGAAAAATATTATATTACTATTTATACGTAGTTTACTTCTATTTTTTGTATTGCTAACAATTTTTAGGTTTTATAATGCACCCGTTCAAATCATTTTTGCCACTGGAATTACTTATGGGTTTAACAAGTTGATAAACATAGGTCGAGAACGGATTAACGCCTATATAACTAATATCTGGCTATATTTATTCATTAATTCAGCAGTTAAATTCGTCGCAATTGGGGTAGTTATTGCTGCGATCGTCGGACAATTCTTTATCTTTAACTATCCCGTAGAGGAATTCACCAAACACTTAAATTTAGAAGATCGTAGTCCTATTTACAATGTTACGGACCACAGTTATAATTTAATTAATAACTTTAAAAATAATAAATCGGAAACCATATATATAGAGGAGTATACGTACAGTTCACTGTTTCAAGATAAGAGTATACTAATGGATGGTGATCATGCTTACTTGGCATCATTCGGATTATTTAAGTATTTTGACAAAGTACAAGTTGTTAATTTAGATGATGAAACTTTAGTCAATGATGTAAGACAGTCTTGTGAACGAAGTGACAAAAACAAGGTACCTATTATTGGGTATGATTCGGGATTTTTTAATTACAATCAAAGTGTGTTTATCAGTGGGCGATGTAATTTGTATCGTATAAATGATTCACAACAAATAACAGAAATGCTAGATGCGTCAGTTTTAAAAAATGGGTCACTTTTTTATAATGATGATACATTAAATTATATTGTAAAAGAAGATGATATCACTTATTTAATGTATCAATTCATTGATTCAGAGTTTGTTTATGACCGAACAATAGATTTATCTGAATTACCATTTCAAAGAATCGTGATTATTAATCAAGAACCTTATTACGCTACATCTGATCAGTACATAAATGCGTATGACCTTTCAATGTCTTTCCCTAATTACTCATCAACATTAGCCATCCATGAAAATATCGTTTACTATAGTCGGTTTAATGAAATAAATCAAACAACTGAGTATGTTAAATACAATATTGATACAGAAGAAGAGACGATGGTTTCACAGGGACCGAGAGGTAATAGAAGACTAATTTTCAATGATGGATACTTGTATCTCTTACCACTAGAGTTAGGGAATATTCAAATAATGGATTCTGACCTTAATGTTATTGCTAATATTAATCAATTCGAAAGCGATTCTTTTGTTTCTAAACCAGAAGCTATCAAAGATGCTATTTTTTCATATACTGCTACTGACGAGGGACTAACCTATGTTCAATTAGACCGATATTATGAAAGTACAAAGTTATTGTTCAATGATGTCAATCTTAGATCCGTCGACCTTAAGTTAACATTTTACTCATTTTATGGTCTATCAACGCTTTTTACTATCCTTTTAACATCGTTGATTCCAATCACGAATAGTGATGAGGATGTTAATGATAGCGAGTCTGTTGAGATAAAGAATGATAAAAAAGATGGCTTAGAACAAGATAGAGAATTTGATCCTAAGCATCATTGGTTCCATCACTAATATTAACTATAAACAAAAGAAACCACAAATTTTTAATCAGTGGTTTCTCTATTATGTATTTCCTTATGTTTATCCTGTAGCTTCTGTCATTGATAAGGCGTTTGTAGGGCAAGCATATAAACAACCCCAAGCATTATCACACTCAATGTCAGTTGTGTATGCTTTTTTAAATTTACGATCTATTTTTAATGTACCGGTTGGGCAAATTCTACTACAGATTGAACATCCAATACATTTATCTTCATCAACTTTTACAGTATAATTCATTGCTGTCACCTCCAAGCCAAAAGTTAGTATACTAACTTAAAAATGGTTTGTCAATTGTGTCTTAAATAAAAGTGTTTTCACTATATTAGATTTCATTGATTGAAGATAATGAGGAAATAAAAAAATCTAAGATTCAACTTAGATTTTTTGGTTCAGGTGCTTTTTATAATTATCTATTGTTGTCTTATATTCTTCATAAGTGCTTACGTCAATATCTTCTTGAAATAGTAAATGATCGAGATTATGTCGTATAAGATGAAGAATATGGAAATCGGGATCATCCCAATGGTCTTTAATTTCTTCTAACGTAATATCAATTGCTTTTAGGATGTCTTCAGGAGCAACATCTTTAAAGATCTTACGACTTAAGTTCGTGACATCAATCGCTTTACCTTTTTTCGATTGTTCGATCAAGAATTTAGTATGACCTATGATACAGTCCTTACCTTTACAAACGCCACAGTAATCTTCACCAAGGCATATGACATCCAAGGCACTCTCCATGGCCATATTATAGTCATGTAAATGTTTTGCGACACGTTGGAAGACAGTTAGCTCTTCTTGACGGTAAATCACAATACTGCGTGCTAAAATGACAAAATATGTTATGACGATTAGACTGATTATCATAGTATAGGTTAGAGGTGGGATATTGGTCGCATCATACGCTTCGAAAAGTTTCATTAACCCATAGCCAATAAATAATGCACTTGATGCGATACGTATATAATAATCCGGGACTTTTTCACCCAGTTTTTGTCCAATAAGTATACCTAAATAAGATACAAAAAGCATCGCACTAACAGATCCAAATAAAATCAGAAATGGTGTATCGCTATTACTTGCGAACGCCATTGTCGCAAGTTGTGTTTTATCTCCTAGTTCGCCTAAGAAGAAGGCAAGTGATATCGTAACGATTGGTCCATAATTAGAACGTTTTGATGAAACATCTTCACCGCGGTCAAACAAAGTGAGATATGAAAAGGTAATAAATACAACACCTACTAAGTAGGTAATATAATGACTCACGATAACAGTACCTAAAAAGATTCCGATTAATACAGCAAATAGATGGTTAATTAAAATACCAATAAAGACACCAATCAAAACGTGTTTAAGACGGTATTTTGTCGCGAATGACATGGCTAGTATTTGTGATTTATCACCCAACTCAGCTATAAAGATGATGCTAAATACTGTCATAATATCTAAAAACATATAATCACATCCTTGGTCCGCATAGTATTCTATCAAAAATCATGACTTTATACAATGAGTAATTTCATGTCATGTCTATGGAAAGTGTTTGTAATATGATGTAATTAAGCAAATATCACGTAATAATCTAATAATCCCCAAAACATAAGATTTTTTAAGAAAAAAATATAAAGAAGGTAGGATATAGACATCATGAAATTACTAAAAATATATCGAGAGTTCAAGGCATATGATGGTGGCGTTCTAAAGTTTAAGGATCAGTTTAGGCAAAAGACTTATTATTTTGAGTTAGATTTCAATACATTTTATCCCCTATTTAAGACAATTATTTTTCCATGGCAAGGGCAGAAGGTTATTGTATTGAGTTCTAATGGATGTCATTTAATATTTGATACATTAGATAAGTGTGAGACTGCATTAGATGTTAATAACCTATCATCAGGTATGTTAGTTAAGCAAGATTCAAACACACTTGGCATCTGTGATCGCAACTTTTTTATTCAACTACTCGATGACATGCGTTGTCCTGAAAAAACAGAGACTGATATCCCTGATATTACCACTTCATCTAGCTTGCAACACGATATCAACCATATCGAAAGTAGTGGCAACAAATACTCAAAGAAAACCTCACCACTAGGCCGTAAAAAATCTTCATCAAAGCCTCATTTTGATTGGGCGGAAGCCTATGAGGAAGGACTTCGTATCTTTAATGATGATGAGGACGAAGCGGAAGCTTATGCAGATGAACGTAAAAAAATTGGAACCTATTACGAATAAAAGGATATCACTAGATATCCTTTCAGACTGTTGACAAACACCACATTAATAAAAGAAAATCGATTATGATTATCAAATCATAGTCGATTTTTTGTATTTTTAGACTACATTGCGAAAAGCAAAACTTTTCTAGTCCATATTTGATAATCTTTCGAGATATCTTGCTGCTTTTTTAAGATTCATACATCCTAAAGTGAGTAAGATATGATTTCTTACTCTATTTCTACCCCTTAGATTGGTGTATC
>JAXKVY010000007.1 GCA_036172455.1 Candidatus Izemoplasma sp. | reverse complement strand
TACTACAACAACCTTATCTTATACGGTGCCATCAGGTACTATTACAGTAGATAATACGTATGTTAATCAAATTGATATTACCGTAGAACTACTAGACCCAGATGGTGTCATTACAGGTAATTGCTCTGTCTCAATTTATGATGAAGCAAATACACTGATTGATACAAAAGCACTTTCTACCAATACGGAAACAGTTCAGTTCACAGGATTGCTCAGCGATCAAACATACACCATTAACGTGATTGCTGATTACGATTTGGAAGATGGAAAAACGGTAGAAACAGGAGCTAATTTAGCAACTAATACAGCAACAACTGTTGCTAAAGTTACACCGCTTATCACAATATCTGATTCAAACGTAACAAAAGAAAGTGTTGAGTTTGATTTCGCATATAATGATATTGATGATGTCTTATTAAATACGACACTTCAAGCTGCGTTGGTCGTTGATGGTGTGGTTCAAGCGCAGAAAAACATTACAACCAATACAATTTATTTTGATATTTCAGGACTATTAGCAGATCAAGCATTTGATATCCATATCATCGGAGATTATAATCTTAGTGATGGTACTGGTGATCAGATTGATGCCGTGATACACGAAGCGTCATTTAGCACGATTGCTTATGCAACACCGTCAGTTAATATTAATGATATTGATGTCACTCAACAAGGGATTATTGTTGATTTAGATATCAGTGACGTCGATGCTGTCATTACAGGTAATTTTGCAATTAAATTATTTGATAATACCGAGACTGAAATAGAGAGTATCGGTTTAACCACTAATATGACTACAGTTACTTTTAATCATATAGCTGATTATGGAGAATCGTATTCTGTTTTAGTTGTCGCAGATTATAATTTATTAGACGGTGAAGGACCACATCCAGCTGTTAGTCTAGCTGAAGGATTCTTTATTGAGCATAATAAGTTGAAACCTGAAGTTAACGTATACAACGCAACAACTACTTATCAATCAATAACATTTGATGTCTCTGTTCTTGATGATGATAGCGTCATCAATGGAACAACAGAAGCTATTTTATATCAAGACAATAGCGAGGTATCACGTGTTACCATAAGTTCACCTACACAAACGGTTAATTTCACAGGATTAACGTCCGGGTTAGAATATCGTGTTGAATTTGAAACTGATTATGATAATGGAGACGGAAATAACACTTACTCAGACTACATAATGCGTTCAGAAATTTATACTACTGAAACGCTAGTAGAACCAAGCGCTAGTTTGGTTATAGATGATACGCAACAACAAAATATGGATGTTACAGTAAATGTAACCGATCCGGATGGTATAGGAACATTTACAGCCAATGTTTATGATGGGTTAACACTTATCGCTTCTGAAACAGTTACTGCTGGAACTAATAATGTTACCTTCACAACACTCAATACGGAAACTGAATATCGTGTTACTGTAGAAGGAACATATAACTTAAATGAAGGCGTAGGTATTGAAACCAACACTTTAGCAGAGTCTACTACAACAACCTTATCTTATACGGTGCCATCAGGTACTATTACAGTAGATAATACGTATGTTAATCAAATTGATATTACCGTAGAACTACTAGACCCAGATGGTGTCATTACAGGTAATCGTATTGTAGAGATATTTTATGAAGGTGCGTTAGTAAACTCAAGTAGTATCATAGATGGGACAAACACTGTCTCCTTTACAGGATTACTGCCAGAAACATCATATGACATTCAAGTACGTGTTGATTATGACTTAATTAATGGTACAGGCGTTCAAACAAACTCAGTGCTTGATACAATTAATCAGACCACATTAGACCTAGATATTATCACTGTTCAAAACGAAACAGTAGCTAAAAAGTCAAATGTTCTTGATATTGTTGTCGATGACAACAAAGATATTATTACCGGTAATTTGACTGCAACACTTTATCAGGGAGCGACACAAGTCGGAACATACATCGTAAGTAAAGATACCGTGACAACGATTGATATGCTTAATCTATTAAGCGGCTATGAGTACACATTAGATATCTCAGGAACCTATGAAACAGGTGAAGGAATAGCAGAACGTGTTGTTTATACCCACACATTTACGACAATCGAATTAATTACTCCAGACGTGACCATAGAACAAGCAAGTGCATGGACTTCAACTCCTGACTTAACCTTAGATGTCACAATTGGTGATGATACTGACAATGTTGCTAATGATACTGAGTGGACAGCTTACTTATATCAAAATGGTGTCTTAGTTGCTACAGTTGATATTGATCAAGTCGCAGGCGTTAATCCAGAAAATAGCACGACGACAATCACCTTCGTAGGATTCGATCATACTGATGGTGCTAGTTACACAGTCTTAGTTGCTGCCCAAGCAGACTTGAATGATGTTGCTGGACAAGGTGAAGTAGAAACCGACTTTGCCTCTCGCACATTTGTTGACGCAGGTAATTAAACCAAACTAAAAGAACTCCACTTGGAGTTCTTTTTTATTATAATACATTTTTTTCAGTGATGTTACTCGATGGATTAAATGTTTTTGGATTATCTGGATCATATATTTTTAAAAAGTTAATCACTTCATTTGTTATCTTAGTGGGCGTTGAGGCACCACTAGTGATACTAACTTTCTTAACATCTTTTAAATCCTCAAGTGTTAAGTCTGCGATGGACTCAATAACAATTGCGGGGATTCCCGCTTCTTTAATAGAGACTTCAGCTAACTTTTTCGTATTGTTTGATAAGTGATCCCCAACAACGATACATAAATCATTGTCATCATCTTGATGAATTACAGCGTCTTGACGAGCGCGCGTCGCATCACAAATCTCATCGATTAAATATAAATTCTCATAGTGTTTCAGTGCTTCTTGATGAATACGATAGACATCATAAAAACTCATCGTTGTTTGGTTAGTGAGTGCGACCTTCTCATAATCAGGTAAGTCTTTTAAATCATCTTCTGATTCAATGAGAGTGATTTTATCACTAATGGCTAAGGCGGCTTCGCTTTCTGGATGATCTTTTTTGCCTATATATAAAATGTGGTAACCATCATTAATAAACGTTTTAATAATATCGAAGGATTTTGTGACATCTGAACATGTTGTATCAACAATATCAAGATTTTTATCTTTCGCTTTATCTTTTACTTCATCACTGACACCGTGTGCGGTAAAAATCACAGTACCTTCTTGGATGTTATCGAGCAGTTCTAATCGTGTACGGTAGGGATTATGTAATATCGTAATGCCTTGATCCGCAAAAAAGTCGTTTACTTTTTTATTATGTATTAACATTCCTAAAAGGTAGATAGGTTGTTTTTTAGCGCTAAAATCAAGTTGCTTAATCATCTTAATAGCATTAACAACCCCATGGCAATAGCCTCTAGGAACGAGTTTTTGAATCTCCATATGAATCACTCCTTGGTTCTATTATAACTTATACTCGTTTGATTTGGAAAACATCTTGCTTTATAGTATAATTTTTGTGAGAGGTGAGCACACATGAACGTACAAAAACCATTTATTAAAAACGCCATTGAGCATTTAGGATTTAAAGAATTTACTGACGTACAAAAACAAATTATTCCTTTAATGAGAAATAACGACGATGTTATTGGGTGTAGTCAAACAGGAACTGGGAAAACGCATGCTTTTCTGATTCCTATTTTTGAGAAGATAGATCCAAATAAAGAAGAAGTACAAGTTATAATTACAACGCCAACAAGGGAATTAGCAAACCAAATCTATAAAGCCGCGACACACATTGGTGATAATGCCAAAGACTTTATTGATATAAGACGGTATGTTGGTGGACGCGATAAGAATAAAGAGATTGAACGGTTACAAAAAAAGCAACCAATGATTGTCATTGGTACACCAGGGAAGTTACATGACCTAGCTTTACAAGAACGGGTCCTCAATATTCATACTGCGCGGACATTTATTGTCGATGAAGCAGATATGACTATGGACCAAGGGTTTTTACCTAATGTCTTTGATTTAACGCAAGCATTAAAAAAAGACACACAACTCTGTGTCTTCAGTGCGACAATTCCTGAACAAATGCGCCCCTTTTTAAGAAAACTAATGGACCAACCAAAAGAAGTCTTCATTGCCCCAAAACAATTATCTAATTTAAATATCGAACACATCTTTATTCCGGTGAAAAGTAAACAACCAAAAGATGTATTATTACAATTTATCAGTACATTTAAACCCTATATTGCACTGATCTTTTGTAATACAAAAGAAACCGTTGATGAGATTGCAGACTTTTTATACAGCCAAGGTAAGAATGTTGAAAAACTTCATGGAGATATTCCTGCAAGACAACGAAAACGCGTCATGCAGCAAGCAAATCAAGCAAAATTTCAATATATTGTTGCCTCTGATATTGCTAGTCGCGGGATTGACATTGATGGTGTCAGTCATGTAATCAATTATGAGTTACCAAAAGACATGGAATTTTATATTCACCGTACAGGTCGTACAGGCCGCGCTAATTACGATGGGAAAGCCATCAGTTTATACCATACAGATGACGATGCATACATTGACTTTTTAGAAGAAAAAGGTATCAATATCGTCTATAAAGAAGTCCGTAATGGTGAATTAGTTGAACGAAGAGACCGTAAAGAACGGGCAAAACGTCAACATGTTACCAAAGGTGAAAATAAAAACAAATACAATATTAAAAAGAAGAATAAGAAAGTGAAACCAGGGTATAAAAAGAAATTTCATAAAAAATTACAAGAAGCGAAAAAGAAAGCACATCGTAAGAAAAGGAGAAAATAAATGCTTAAAATTGGATCACATGTAGGAATGAAAGGCAAAGAAATGTTTTTGGGTAGTGTAAAAGAAGCCTTAAGTTATGGTGCAAATGCATTAATGATATATACCGGGGCACCTCAAAATACACGACGCAAACCGATTGATAAACTCATGATCGAAGAAGCCCATGCATTAATGAAAGAACACAATATGCATCCTGAAGATGTTATTGTACATGCCCCATACATAATGAATTTAGCCAACAAACATCCTGAAAAAAGAGCCTTTGCGGTTGATTTTTTAACGAAAGAGATAAAACGCACTGGCGCGCTTGGTGCTAAGCATCTTGTATTACATCCAGGAGCACATGTCGGACAAGGGCCTGAAGTAGGGATTAAATACATACAAGAAGGATTAAACCAAGCAATAGAAAATACCAAAGATTTAGATGTTAAAATAGCTTTAGAAACAATGGCTGGTAAAGGAACTGAAGTCGGAAGAAGCTTTGATGAGTTAGCAGACATTATTGATGGTATTGATGAAAAAGATCGAATCAGTATCTGTTTTGATACCTGTCATACACATGATGCAGGATATCAAACAAGAGATGACTTTGATAGCGTACTCAAAGAATTTGATGACAAGATTGGAATCAGTCGTATTGGTGTCATTCATGTCAATGACTCAAAAAATATTTTAGGAGCCGCAAAAGATCGACACGAGAATATAGGGTCTGGTGAAATTGGCTTTGATGCCCTCTATTACATTGTGCATCATCCCAAACTGAAAGACGTACCTAAAATATTAGAAACGCCATATATCACAGAAACAGATGATAGTAAGAAAAAAGTGTATCCGCCATATAAATATGAAATTGATATGTTCCGCAAGGGAACGTTTGATCCTAATATTAAAACAACAATCCGGAATCAATAAAAAAATAACTCACAACGCGGGTTGTGAGTTATTTTATAATCGTTTCAATATTTTTGATATTTTTTAAAATCTGATTGATATCATCTAATCGAAATACCTTCTTATGTTTAATCCGTAAGTTTAAAATATAATCTGCACTGACATCAAAAAACTGACAAAATAACGCTAATTGATCTGTTGTCATTTTTTGTTGATTATTTTCTATTTTAGAGTAATTCGTCCGGTTGAGTTTTAAAAAATCAGCCACAGTTTTTTGCGGAAATCCTTTTTCATTTCGTA
This sequence comes from Candidatus Izemoplasma sp., assembly GCA_036172455.1. NCBI lineage: Bacteria > Bacillati > Mycoplasmatota > Mollicutes > Candidatus Izemoplasmatales > Candidatus Izemoplasmataceae > Candidatus Izemoplasma > Candidatus Izemoplasma sp. Next base: position 29,843 of record JAXKVY010000007.1, on the reverse strand, counting down.
TTTGCTTTAATCGTTCGCCTAAATCATTCATAACATCACCTCCTTAATTGTAGCAAATCCGAACAGATTTCAGCTAAAAAGCATTAAATAAGCACAAAATAATTGATATGAAGCAATATAGAACAGTGAATCGTTTTGACATTTCATGAAAAAAACCGTATAGTAAATGTGGTGAGAATATGACAAACCCAATAACGGATAGTATATTAAATTATGTCGATTTTGTCGGCTATGTGTCTGTGAAAGAATACATTGAAAAACGTCAAGCGTTAAACAAGCGTGATCAGTTTGATGATTATGCAGCATTGAAACCATATCAAACTATTGCGGTTGTAGGATTAGCCTATCCTAAACAAGAAGTTCAGTTTAAAGGAAAAGGCTATGGTCTATTATCACGCTATAGTTATGGGACAGATTATCATAGTGTATTCAGAGAGAAGTTAAAACAAATCGATACGCTTTTAGACTCATCCGGTGTAAGGTCATATAGTAGCGTTGATATATCACCCATTGATGAACGATTCGCCGCAGCTTTAACCCATCAGGGATTTCGAGGTAAGAATCAAGCCTTTATTCATAAGGACTTTGGACCCTATGTCTATTTAGCAACCATTCTTATAGATGTCGATATTGATGATCCTTATCATGTTGTGGATAACTGTGGTAGTTGTACAGCATGTATTGATGCCTGTCCAACAGGGGCACTTGATGAAGGCTTTAATCAATCGCTTTGTTTAAGTCATATAAGTCAAGAAAAACGTTCTTTAACACGCGCTGAAATACCGCATTTCAAGACAATGGTATATGGCTGCGATATATGTTATAAAGTGTGCCCTAAAAGTAAGGGTATTGATATACACCGTCATCCTGAATTTGAACCAACGGGAATTGAGAATGTCAATTTGATTGAATTGCTTTCCGTATCGAATAAGACGTATCTTAAAGACTATGGGAACAATGCTTCAAGCTGGCGTGGGGCAACGGTGATTAGACGTAATGCATTAGCTTTACTGTATAATCAAAATGTTAAAAAAGCGATTCCTTTTATTAAAGAAAGCATGACCAAATATCACAGTGCTTGGTATCAAGAAACAGCCAAGACAATACTACAATTATTTAAGGAGAAAAAACAATGAATCATATCGTATTGTATCATCCAGAAATCCCTCAAAATACTGGGAACATTATGCGTACTTGTGCCGCATCAAATATGAAACTACATTTAATTGAACCACTCGGGTTTAGTTTAGACAAAAAAGCTGTAAGACGGAGTGCCGCAAACTATGTTGAACATGTTGATTATACCGTGTATCAAGATTGGGAGAGTTTTATCAAGAAGAACCAAGATAATGGACGCTTTTACTTTGTCACCCGTTATGGACAAAAAGCACCCAATCAAATGGATTTTAGTGAACAAGACAAAGACATCTATGTGATTTTTGGTAGTGAATCATCAGGTATGCCAAAGTCAATTTTACGGCCACATTTAGAGCGTTGCTTACGCATTCCAATGACAGACAAAGTCAGAAGTTTAAATTTAAGCAATACCGTTGCTGTCTTAGCGTATGAAATCTTACGCCAACAAGATTATAATGACTTATTTCGGTTTGAACCAGAGAGCTTAAAAGGAAAAGATTGGTTACTAAAATAATTTTGTCTTTTTCAGTATAATTGTTATAATAGTTAAGAGGTGCTTAAGATGAAATTAAAAACCGGAGAAGATATCCAAATACAAAGTTATAAACACGATGAAGAACTTCACCGTATATGGGAAAAAGCAACCGTGATCGATGTCATTGAAAATGGCGTTGTTGTCGCCAATAGACGGACAAAAGTCATTGAGTCAAACGGCCGTTTTTGGCATACAAGAGAACCCTCTGTTACCTGGTTTTTCCATGATCATTGGTTTAATATCATTGGTATTATTAAACAAACAGGCATTCATTACTATTGTAATATCGCGTCCCCGTTTGTCTATGATAAAGAAGCGTTAAAATATATTGATTATGATCTTGATATTAAGGTGATTGAAGATTTTAGTTATAAAACGCTAGATCGCAATGAGTATAATAAACATAAAAACAAGATGGATTATCCACCAAAGCTTAAAAAGATTTTAGAAAAAGAGTTGAGTATTCTAAAATCAATGATTGAAAATGGTGAAGGCCCGTTTAATCATAAAAAAGTTATGGATTATTATACCTTATATCAAACAACCTATTACAAACCTGAATAAGAAGCACAATGTGCTTCTTGTTTAACTAGTAGTTTCAATTTGTCTATGGTAAAATAAAGAAAAGGTGGTGCGCATATGGGTCGAAAACGATGGTGGACACTGATTGGACTCGGTGTCTTAATGGTATTTGTGTTTATTTTAGTTAGTAATATTATAGAAGTAGGTGTACGCTTAGGTAATGTGCATGTGTATTTAGCGTATGCATTTTATGGTTTGAGCGCCATTTTGTTTTATGTTTTGATCTTAAATCCGATTCGGGTTATTTTATTATCACCCACATTTACGGTGGATGCGATGCTTACTGATACCAGACAAAAACATATTATTTATCGTAATGCGGCGAAGGTATTATTAAAAGGAGATACGCTCAGTGATAAAGAAAAACGAGCGATTCAGTTATCTTTAAATAATTATGAGAAACTACACTTAGCCTTACAAGAAGCCTTTAAAGGGAGTATCCGCACAAAAACGCGTGAAACGATTGTCGACAATGCCAAGCATGTCTTTATTTCTACAGCCTTGTCTCAAAACGGGAACCTAGATATGCTTAGTACACTGATAATTAATATTAAACTCATTCGTGAAGTGGTTGAAGTATCTGGTTTTAGACCAAGTTACGCATATTTAATCAAATTAATTGTTCGTGTAATGGTCGCATCACTGATTGCCGAAGGTATTGAAGAAATGGACTTATCAGAAGTCTTACCAACAAAGTTTACAGAAACGATTACCGATGTCCCATTTTTAAAAACAATATCCAGTAGTGTTCTTGGTGGTGTCACTAACGCGATGTTAACGTGTCGTGTTGGAATTATTACAGAAAAATACTTGTATAATGACAATCAATTACTTAACCGTAAAGAAATTCGTAAACAAGCGTATAAAGATACCTTAACTTTAATGCCTGTGATCATTGGAGACTCTTTAAGTTTCTTCCCTAAAAGTATTGCTAACATTATCGCTAGACCATTCCGCAAACATAAAAAGGAGTCATAAATACCTATGAAGCGACTTAAGAAAATCATAAAAAGGGTGTTCATCCTGCTCATTATCGGTGGGGCACTTTATGGGTTTTATGCTTACGCTAGCACTCCTGCAGGATTTATTTCAAAGGACACACTCGTCGAAAGTTATTTTACGAGCCTCGATGAGACTACGGTATGTGACCGGCATTTTAATGAAGAAACACAGACTGTCTGTGACGTCATTAAAGCCGAACTCGAGAATGAAACCATTACCGTAAGTGAAATTGTCGATATCAGTGGCAGTGATGCCGTAGAAGTGACCTTAGCGTCTGACGGTCATTCTGAAACCTTTATAGTCTCCTTTAAAACAGTGAATGAATCAGGGATCAAAGGGTTGATACATGATCAGTACTATATCATTGATACCATCCAATAAAAACAGTGCAAATTTTGCACTGTTATTTTTTATAAAGAATAAGAGGCACCATCATTTCAGCTTCAGTAAGTCCAGCATGATGTGCTTTGTGTTGTTTCTTATCGGATAGTGTAAACATTTTGTTTGATGTGGCAATTGCTAAGTAATCCCCTAAAAATGATTCAAGCATTGGATGTTCTTTACCGTTACCAAGCAAGTGACTCTTGCGTAAATCCTCTTTAGTATATAACTGATAATAGTCACCAAAAGATGATTGGAATATCTTTTCAAATGCGTCATGTTTATGTGGTTTAACAAAGAAGTTTGTCGCTCTTGGCTCAATACTTGTTTTGCGCTGTAATAAGTTGTTGAGTTCAGGGTTGTCATAAAGTGGTAACGGCTCAACATTTGTTAATCCGTGATCTGCAATGCCGACCAATAAACTATTTTGAGGCAGTTGATTTATGAGTGAAGTGACCTCTTCATTTAGTTCTTTAAGTAAAGTGTGTATCTCGTCACTGTCAATACCATATTCATGTTGGCTTAAATCAGGCTCAACCCAATACACATAAGAAAATGTTTGATCATGATTATGGGTATGAAGTAAGACACGTTCGACTTGTTCCTTAAAGGTTTTTGGTCCTTTTGGATCGACAATATTTGGCATGAACTCTCGTGTTGTGAGATGGGGATTTTTGGCTTTGATTTGATCAACTAACCGGTCATAACGAAGATATTTGTCCCGTAAGTTTTCACTAGGTTTATGCCCCGTATAAAAATCTTCATTTTTGAAGACAACTAGATTGGTGTCTTCTTTTTTAAAATATTGTACCCATCCTAAGTGACCATTTTCAATCGGGGCTCTCCCTGAGATAACCGCATTCGTTGCTGCAACGGTTGTTGGGGGGAAAACACTGGTGATTTCTTCTTGCATATAGGTGTACAAGGTATCACTTTTGTTCAAATGGTATTTGATAATATTAGTTCCTAGTCCATCAAGCAGTAGATAAATGATGTGATCATATTGTGTATTTAAAAACGTATCGACAGTCTTATGAGTCGGGTGAGGATTGGGTACATGATAATACTTAAGCAATGAATTGCTGACATTGAGTATGGAGTTCGTATAATCTGGGGGTGTTATTGGATTATTTGACATAGTGGTATAACAACTCTATGGTCGATGTAATCGCATCAATATGCGTCCGTTCCATACCATGTGATGCATGAACTCCTGGGCCAACTAATGCGCCTTTAAGATCATTTCCACCACGCATTGCCGCAGAAACATCACTGCCATAATATGGATAAATATCAATCGCATGATTAATCTTTTGATTTTTAGCGATGGTAATCATATTATTGGTTAAATCATAGTCATATGGGCCACTAGAATCTTTGGGACAGATAGATACATCTTGTTCAGTACAAGTTAAATCATCGCCAATACAGCCCATATCTACTGCGATGAGTTCATCTAGTTCAGGAATATAAGATGCCCCATGACCTACTTCTTCATAGGTACTAATAATGAATTTAATCGTATGTTTGGGTGTGATATTGTCTCGTTTCATTCTATCGATAAGGCCAAAAATACTAGCGACATTAATTTTATCATCTAAGAAACGAGATTTGATAAATCCGCTATCAGTGATGGTCGTTTTTGGGTCGATAAAAATAAAGTTTCCAACTTCAATTCCCAACGCTTCTACATCTTCTTTAGATTGCACCACTTCATCAATCCGAACATACATATGTTCTGGTGTCCGTGCTTTATCTTTTGCATCTTTGTAGACATGAACGGCAGGGGATGTTGATAAGAATGTCCCACTATAGGTTTTATTGTCACGTGTTAATACCGTGCAATATTCGCCATCTAAGGTTGGCCATAATGGGCCGCCAATAGCGGTAAACTTTATCTTGCCATCGGATGAAATACTTCTCACCATTGCACCTAAGGTATCGACATGGACACTTAACCCAACTGTTTTTTCTGATGCGCCTGGGTAGGTAATAATGAGATTCCCTTTCTTTGTTGTTTCGTAGGGTAATGCATACTTATCAGCTTCTTGTTTAATCCGTGGAATGATATCTTTCGCATAACCACTTGGACTATTAATCAGTAAAATCTCTTTTGCAAAGTCTAAAATATATTCTGTATTGAATGTCATTGTTTCACCTCTTTAAAAAAATTATAACACACATGTTGAAAGAGAAAAACAAAGAACGACTATTTTTGTCAAATAGGTACCAATTTAAGACAATAAGTGCTATAATATGGTTGATAATTAGTAGCATAAAGGATGTGACATAATGCAAATTGTATTCGGTGGTGCATTCAATCCAGTGACCAATGCCCACATTGATATTTATCATTTTTTAAAAGATGAGTTTCCCAACGCTACCTTTACCTTTTTACCCGTTAGTAATGCCTATACCAAAAGCAGTTTAGCCAGTAATTATCACCGCTTAAATATGCTTGAATTAGCGGTGAAAGGATTAGAAGATGTTAGAATTTCTACATTAGAATTGAACGATACAGACTTTTTAGGAACATATCAATCACTGATTCGTTTGAGTGATCTTCATGAAGAAGACATATACTTTGTTATGGGCGCAGATAACTTGACGTACTTAGATCAATGGAAGAATGCGTCTGGTTTGTTAAGTGAGTTTAAATTTATAATCCTAGGTCGAAACAATATTAATATTCATTCTGTTATAAAAGAGAATACGTTATTACATAAATTTAAGTCGCATTTTATCATTTATGAAGACTTTCATATCGATATGAGTTCGACAGAATTTAGAGAGACACTTAACCAAGCGCTTGTTCCGCAATGTGTTTATGACTATATTAAAGAAAATAATCTCTATCAAGGTGATGACGATGTTTTATAATAACTTTTTAAAAGTCGCAAGTGTAACCCCAAAATGTACTGTTGGAAACCCACGTAAAAATGTGGAAGAAATCTTACACTTACTAAAGAATATTAAGAGTAGTATTACAGTATTTCCTGAGCTAAGTGTCACAGCCTATACATGTAATGATCTCTTTTTTCAAGATGGCTTACTAACACAAACAGAAGCTGCGATTGCCTATTTCTTAAAGCATAATCCAAGTGACGGGATTGTAGTGATTGGAGCACCATTAAAAATCGAAGATGTGTTGTATAATACCGCCTTTGTGATTCAAAAAGATACTATTTTAGGCATTGTGCCAAAATTCTATTTACCAAATACCAAAGAATTTTATGAAAAACGCTGGTTTCAAAGTGGTTTTGAAATATCAGAAGAACGATCAGAGGTACGATATTTAGATCAAGTTGTCCCCTTTGGACATCTTGTATTCAACGACACAGAACATGATGTCACCTTTGGTGTCGAAATCTGTGAAGATATGTGGGCGCCAATTAGTCCAGGGAATATTCTTGCTTTAAATGGCGCGAAAATCATCTTAAACTTAAGTGCTTCAAATGAAGTCTTAGGCAAACGTCAAATTCGAAAACAAACCATTTTAGAACATACACGTCGTAATGCAGGAGCCTATATTTATAGTTCTGCAGGGGTTCATGAATCGACAAGTGAGACGGTGTTTAGTGGACATAATATGATTGCTCAAAATGGCGATTTAATTATAGAAACCGAGAACTTTAATCAAGAAAGTGAAATTATCTATGGTGATATTGATTTAGACAAGATTGCGTATGATAGACGGACAAACTCTTCATTTAGAGATACCGTCCATCGATATCGCTTTGCCTTTAAAGAGGTTTCATTTTCGTGTGCGAAAAGTGATAAATTTGACTTTGAAAAACCCTTTGATAAAACCCCTTTTGTTCCTAAAAAAGCGGTATTAAAACAATTTGAAAAGATTGCCGCATTACAAGAAAATGCCTTAATGAAACGGATTAAACATGTCAATAGTAAGACCTTAATCGTTGGGGTTAGTGGGGGCTTAGATTCAACTCTAGCATTACTGATTGCGGTGCGTGCATTTGATGCGATTCGTAAACCACGAAAAGATATTATTGCTGTGACGATGCCAGGCTTACATACATCAGACAGAACGAAACAACAGGCTGATGCGTTAATGGCAGCACTCGGTGTAACACAAAAAGAAATTGCAATTAACGATCATGTAAAACATCATTTTGAGTTAATTGGACACGATGGTAAAACAGAAGATATTACCTATGAAAATACGCAAGCACGTGTCCGTACAATGGTACTTATGAACTTAGCGAACATGTATCATGGACTGGTTTTAGGTACTGGAGATTTAAGTGAATTAGCCCTTGGTTGGTGTACATATAATGGCGATCAAATGAGCATGTATGGTATTAATGCAGGGATTCCAAAAACACTAGTTCGATTCATGATAGAACATTATGCTAAAGAGATGTTTGACAATGAAGCAAAACAAACGTTATTAGATATTGTAGATACGCCAATTACACCAGAACTAGCAAGTAATCAAATGACAGAAGAGGCAATTGGTAAATATGAAATTAACGATTTCATTATTCATCGACTCTTGCGCTATGGAGATAATGCGTGTCGTATTCGGTTCTTATTAGAAACGGTATTTGAATTGGAACAGGAATCAGCAGATAGGTATGTACATAATTTCTTTAAACGGTTTTACAGTCAACAATTTAAACGTCAGGCCTTACCTGATGGTCCAAAAATATTAGATATTAGTTTATCACCACGTGGTGATTTAAGATTACCAAGTGATATTGCATTTGAGGTGAAATCATGTCCAAAAAAACCGTTGTCTTAGGACTATCGGGAGGGGTGGACAGTTCAGTAGCAGCATATCTGTTAAAAGAACAAGGGTATAACGTAATTGGACTATTTATGCGTAACTGGGATTCTACAACCAATAATGATATTTTAGGTAACCCTGATTTAACTGAAGAGATTTGTCCGCAAGAACAGGACTATCAAGATGCCAAAGCAGTAGCTGATCATTTAGGGATTCCGATCTATCGGGTAGACTTTATTAAAGAGTATTGGGATTATGTATTTACCTACTTTTTAGAGGAATATGAGAAAGGGAGAACCCCTAATCCAGATATATTATGTAATAAATATATTAAGTTTGATGCGTTTAAGGAACATGCAAAGCAGTTTAACCCAGACTATATTGCGATGGGGCATTATGCCCGTGTAAAACATCATCCTCGACCAACTCTATTACGCGGTAAAGATAATAATAAAGATCAAACGTACTTTTTAAGTCAACTTACTGAAGAACAGTTATCGACAACGCTTTTTCCAGTCGGTGAACTGACGAAAAAAGAAGTTAGAGAGATTGCCCATAAGCATAATATCCCAACAAAAGATAAAAAAGATTCGACCGGGATTTGCTTTATTGGAGAACGTGATTTTAAACAATTTTTACAAAATTATTTACCTGCAAAACCTGGGAACATGGTGACAGAAACTGGTGATGTTGTCAACACCCATGAAGGGTTAATGTATTACACGATTGGACAACGTAAAGGGTTAGGCATTGGAGGCAGTAAAAAATATGACAACTTACCATGGTTTGTGATTGGTAAAAATCTAAAGACCAATGCATTAATTGTGGGGCAAGGCTTCCATCATCCGACGTTATACAGTGATGCATGTTTAGTTGAAGATGTCAACCTCATTAACTTAGATCACTTTGAAGGGGAGTTGAAATGTACCGCTAAGTTTCGGTATCGCCAAAAAGATCACGGTGTAAAAATCCGTTTTAAAGGACAACACTTAGAGGTTATATTTGATGAGCCAATTAGAGCCGTGACACCGGGCCAAGCCGCTGTCTTTTATGATGGTGAAGTGTGTTTAGGTGGCGGATTCATTAAGACAGTGTATAAAGATGGTGTAGCACGCCAGTATTAAATAAAGGGGGAACGTATGGCAAAACAAATTGGTATTGCCTTAGCCGGTGGTGGCGCACGAGGTGCGTATCAAATTGGTGCGTGGAAGGCATTAAATGAATATGGAGTTTTAGAAAAAGTTAAACATTTTAGTGGTGCAAGTGTGGGTTCTCTTAACGCTGTATTATATGCGATGGGAGATTATGAACTTGCCTATGATGTATGGATGAAACGGGATAACACCGATTTGTTTCATACTGAAGATGATATTTTTAAACGCCTCTTAAAAGAGAAACTTGATTTTTTTAATAAGGGTATCTTTAATATTGAAAAACTAAAAACCATGATAGAAGAGACAGTTGATTTTGAGAAAATCAAAGATAAAGAAGTGTATGTGGCAACAACACGCCTAGGTGATGAGAACGCTAGTTTCTTTGATTTAATCAAAACCAATTATAAACACTTCTTTAAATCAGATTATCAGGTTGATTTTTATGACATAAATAAAATCGAAGCAGCAAAACGCAACAAAGTTTTATTAGCCTCATGCGCGATTCCGGTGGCCTTTAAACCTGTCCAAATTGATGATAAACGGTATTATGATGGTGGCATCTTAGATAACGCTCCTTATGAGCCATTAATTAAGGCAGGGTGTGATGTGATTATCGTCATTGATTTATATACCTTTAGTATGATGCGTATCACGCGTGAAAAACGCGCTAAGTTATTGGTGTGTTATCCGAAAAAAAGTCTACGGGGAATGCTTGACTTTAAACAAGAATATTTAGAGAGACGGTTTAACTTTGGTTATCACGACATGACCAAGCTATTACGAGAGAACCTTGAAGATATTTTAGAAGAATAAAAGAAATTAAACACGTCTGTCACTACTATAGTGATGGAGGTGTTTTTTAATGAAAAAAAGTATGATTATCGCGTTAATCGCTTTTTTAAGCGCATTTGCGATTCAAGATGTCACCGCGAGTGACTATGAAACTTATCAAGAGGTGACGTTTGAACATAGTGGGGCTAAGTTTTTAGATGAGTACACCAATAAGATGTATAAGAAATATTATAAAAAGGTTAAACGTCGGCGTTTTTGGGGTTGGCGCACCTACACCAAATATGACGCTGAACCCGTCACCTTTACAAAGGATACATTATATGTCATTGTCAATGAAGGAACGACACCAATACGGCAAGAATTTGAGTTTAAAAGTATTGAAACAACAACAAAACAGTACAATGTCTCAGGAAATTTAAATATGACCGCAGAAGGGGAGATTTACACCATAGAACTCGGGTTTGAAGAAGAGCTTGATTGGGAGATTTTAACGTCATCAACAGAAACATATACCGAAGATATTGAAATACGTGTTGACATCGACCCTATGACCAAACTAATTGTCGAAGTAAAAGGAGAAGGTAAAATTAGTAATGGCGTCGCTAAATATTATCGCTTTTGGCGAAATGTCCGTAAAGGTGGCTGGGAAGTCTTTGTCGTAACAACAGAGTATTACTCATTAAGAAAGGAACAAATCAATGAAGGGTAAAGTTCTTGGTGGCATCATTTTAATTTTAATCATAATAGTCACTCTCTTATTATTTATTCAAGAAGAGCGCCCCTTACAGATGATGAGCCGCAAACAAGTCATTTCAATGTATGAAACCAATAGCTATGAAACGTTTCGCATTAGTGTCTTAACCAATGATCCAAATAGTTTTCATTTTGATGAAGACTATATCTCGCGTATAGCGCTAGTTAATGGGGATGAAAAAACACGTGTCGAAATTGATAAGATCATGATTGATAAGCAACAACTCCTACATCAAGACACCGTCTTTACAGTTGTTCATTTTGATTTGCGTCCATTGATTCATCTCGATGATGGACAACTGATTTATGATGATGCGTCCTTAGAAATTACCTATCGCAATGATACAACGTATTATATTCCAGTTGGTGAAGTCAATTATGTTTTTACACATGATGCTGAGCCATCCCTTAGTTTAGGGGGCTTATCTGCGACAATTGATACCTATGACAAAGGCTCTCGGGTGAGTGGATTATATATAGAACTAGGTAATTTAACGTATCATAACATCCTTATTAAAGATATTGACATTATGAGCGTATCTGTAAAAGCGAATACACGGCAACTAAAAGAAGTGTATACACCAGTTGAGTATACTGATTGTCCTAGTGACATCCTCGGATTAGCAAGCTATGATTTGTTTCAAACATATGTCCCTACAGAGTTAAGAATACAGTTATTGAGTCAAACTTCAAAAGCTTTTTATGTGCCATTAGTGTATAACGCATCAATTGAGTATATTGAGCGTTTTACTGTCAAAGTGACCTATGAGATTGATGGCACTGAAAAGACACAATATATTGATGATTTCCCGTTTATTAGACAACCTTTATTCCATATGGATAATACAGATGATTGGATTGAGATTGATGACCCTATCTCAGATTAAAGGATTTACTATTAAGTTCAAACAAGCGACAGTCACTGTGCCAGACATCCCTTTAAAGAAACAGGTAACTGTCCTTGTTGGGCCAAACGGAGTAGGGAAGAGTACGGTATTAAGGGTCCTGGCGGGGATGACCTCATTAAGGGGATTAACGGGGTCATTTCGTTATGCACAAGATCATCCAAAGTTTCCAATTGATATCGTATGTGAGGATTTATTAACACAGATTAATTATATGGATGTAACCTTTAATCCGTCACTCATGGATGAGTTAATTGATATGTTACAATTTCGACCCTATTTGAAACATACCTGTACAGCATTATCAAAAGGAAATCAAATGAAGCTTAATTTGATTCTAACGCTTGCGTGTGAGGTTGATATGTATTTACTTGATGAGCCGTTTTCAGGATTAGATAAACTGGGTAAAATAGCTTTAATTGATTTTATGCAAAAGGTTAATAAGCAAATAATCATCTCTTCACATTTAGATGATGTAATCAAAGAAGATATTATGGATGTGGTGTTTTTATGAAAGGATTATTGGTTCAGTTTAACCTTTTGTTTACAAAACGGATTGTTATATATTTAGGTGTTATTGGCGTTTTAACAGTTCTTTATGCGTGGTTAACGTCAGAAGTCATGTCAACGAGTGCGTATCAACGCTTTTTTATGACCCAATTACAAGAGCGGTATTATCAAGATATGATTACATATTTAAAACTCATGGTGACGGTGAGTGTCATCTTTTTACTGATGCATGCGCAGGTATCGAATCAATATGATGTCTTATTCGTTGGTCGGCAAGACACAACGGTTTTTATTACGACTAAACTCATTGTAATAATGGTTCTTCTAGCTATTGTGATAATAATTATTGGGAGTATCTTAACCGCGTTTGGTCTACTTACCGAGTACTTTGACTTTACAGTCAATTTATTGTATATCTTCATCAGTATCTTCATCCTTGGTGTATATTACCTTTTGCTTGGAGCGCTGATATATTGCTATATGCAACACATTTTAGCGTTTATGATTCCCTTAATGGGGTACTTATTAGCGTTTACTATGACAGATCCTATCATTGAGTCAAATGACCTAACGCCTCTTTATTATTGGCTTCATTTCGTTTTCCCTGACATGTTAGTAAATAGCCAATATAAGCCCTATTACGTTTATGGGTATGGCGCAATACTGCTCCTCTGTCTAAGCTTCTTTATGTTCATCAATAGTCGTTACACATACCAAGTAGTCACTCACAAAAAGCATTGATAAACGACATAATATATGGTATAGTAAATAGTGCTTATAAGGAGTTGATAGTATGTGTGGTATTGTAGGATATATTGGGAATAAAGATGCAAGAGAAATTATATTAAATGGCTTAGAAAAATTAGAATATAGAGGCTATGATAGTGCCGGCATTACGTTAAGAAATAATGCGCAAAATGATTTTAACGTTTATAAAGACAAAGGGCGCATTGCGCACTTAAAATCAATTGTTGATTATTCATTTGACAGTGGTCTTGGTATTGGACATACGCGGTGGGCAACACATGGTATCCCCAATTATGCGAACAGTCATCCTCACTATTCTAATGGAAGCCGTTTTTTTATTGTACATAACGGTGTGATAGAAAACTACAAAGAACTAACTGCTAGTTATTTGCAAGGCAGTGTCTTTGCGAGTGATACAGATACTGAAGTGATTGCGCATTTGATTGAGCGCTTCGCTTCAAAAATGAGTGTCTCAGAAGCCATTCGTAAAACAATGAGTTTATTAGAAGGGTCTTACGCTTTAGCAATCATTGATCGTGATAATCCGCATAAACTGTATGCGGCCAAAAACAAAAGTCCTTTATTAATAGGGTTATCTCAACACGGTATCGTTGTCGCAAGTGATGTGATGGCATGTGTTGGGTATGCGAATGAGTACATTCCTTTAGAAGATAAAACATTTGTTGAAATTGATGGGGCAAGTTATAAGATTAAAGATATTATTGGTAAACATGTTGAACATGATATCAAAGAGATTGATATTGACGCTAGTAATATTGAAAAAGGTGAATACGCCCATTTCATGTTAAAGGAAATTAATGAACAACCTGGGGTTATTCGCAATATCTTACAACGGTATTTTAAAAACGGTAAAGTGCAATTAAATGGTCCGATAAAAGAAACGTTAGAAGATACAGATCGGATTTATATTATTGCCGCAGGAACCAGTATGAATGCTGGGTTTGTTGGTAAACAAATATTTGAGAAAATGGCGAACATTCCAACCGAGGTCCATATCGCAAGTGAGTTTGCGTATAACATGCCTCTGTTAACGAAAAATCCATTATTTATCTTTATTTCACAAAGTGGAGAAACAGCTGATTTACGAGCAGTATTGGTGAATATTAAAGCAAAAGGATACCGCTCACTCACCATAACCAATGTGAAAACAAGTACACTTGCAAGAGAAGCAGATCATTATCTAGAAATTATGGCAGGTCCAGAAATTGCTGTCGCAAGCACCAAAGCATACACTGCCCAGATTGCGATTTTAAGTATTTTAGCATATGGATTAAGTGATGGTCATATTAATTTATATAAAGAATTATCCCGTGTTGCGATTAGTATGGAAAACATTATAGATAAACGGGATTATATCAAATCACTCGTAAAAGATTACTTGACGAAACGTAACTGTTTTTATATCGGTCGAGGGATTGATTACTATACCTGTTTAGAAGCGAGTTTGAAGCTAAAAGAAATTAGTTATATTCAGACAGAAGGATTTGCGGCAGGTGAATTAAAACACGGAACAATTGCATTAATTGAAGAAAACACACCTGTAATTGCGATTATTTCGCAACGTGCAACAAGTAAAAACACACGCTCAAATTTATATGAAGTAAAAAGTCGTGGTGCGCATGCATTAATCATTTCAACAAAAAGTGTGCACGAACAAGATGATCAAATCATCGTTGATGATGTCCATGAGGTGTTGAGTCCAATGTTAACAGTTATACCAACTCAGTTAATTGCGTATTATGCTGCGTTGGAGCGTGGAAACGATATAGACAAACCGCGTAATCTAGCCAAAAGTGTTACCGTTGAGTAAGGAGTGTTACTATGCAAGCTAAATTTGGAACGGATGGGATCAGAGGACGGTACCCAACTGAATTAAATAATAGAATCGCCTTTAAACTTGGACAAAGTTTACCAACGGCAATTGGAACGAATCGCTTAGTTATCGGAATGGATACCAGAGAAAGTAGTTCAGAGTTGCTTTTTAATGTGATTAGTGGAGCAAGAAGTGCAGGGGTTGATGTTATGAACGCGGGGATTGTATCTACCCCGTTGATTAGTTTATATTCTAAGAAAAAAGAAATTACTGGTGTTATGATTACCGCATCCCATAATCCTTATCATGATAATGGGATTAAGGTATTTATCAATGGTGAAAAGCTGAAAAAGCATCAAGAAAAAGCGATAGAAGATTACATTGAGAGTAACCATAAATTTACAATTGTCGGTGTTGGTGAATTGTACAGTGGTGAAAAAGTATTAGATACCTATTTAGATTTGATTGACACCTTAGATTTATATGAAACCCCACTAAGTGTTGGCATTGATAGTGCGCATGGGGCAAATTATTTAATTAGCTTAGGCGTTTTTCGTGAAATAACACAAACGCTTCATCAAATTGGGAATGAACCAAATGGCACCAACATCAATGATGGGGTCGGAAGTACCCATATAGAAGCCATTCAAGAACTTGTCACATCGAAAAATCTAGATATTGGCTTTAGTTTTGATGGCGATGGAGACAGAGTCTTAGTTGTTGATAAGGAGGGTACGCTATATGATGGCGATCAACTGATTTACATCATGGCTTGTTACTTAAAACAACAAGGATTATTAAACAACAATACTGTTGTCTTAACTAAAATGAGTAATTTAGGAATTATTAAAGCCTTAGAGCGCCAAGGAATTGACGTTGAGATCGTTGATGTTGGTGATAAATATGTGCTAGAAGCGCTAAAGAAACATGACTATATATTAGGTGGCGAAAATAGTGGACATATTATCCTAAAACGGTATCTTGATACTGGAGATGGCGTCTTAAATGCATTGTTTATCCTGAAAATATTAACAGACCAACAAACCACATTAAAAGAACTGACAAAAGATATTACCTTTTGGCCACAAAAAATGGTGAATGTTATCGTTGATGACAAATCTATTATGGATGATAACAGAATCCAAACAGTCATCAATACGGTAAAAGATGCTGTTCAAGACAATGGCAAAGTGTTGGTGAGACCAAGTGGGACAGAACCGGTAATAAGAGTCACACTAAGTATGGAAACTGAGGCATTAGTGGATCAATATATAACACAAATTGTTGATGTAATAAACGAGATTAAGGAGGAATCACAATGAGAAATTATGCGATTGTATTAGCCGCAGGTAAAGGGACAAGAATGAAAACCGAGTTACCAAAATGTGCGTTCCCGATTCTAAAGAAACCAATGATTGAATATATTTATGAAAATATTGAACGAAGCTTGATTGATGACACAGTCGTAGTTGTCGGATATCAAAAAGAAATTTTACAAAATATCTTAAAAGATCGTGTGAAATATGCCATTCAACACGATCAATTAGGAACAGGACATGCTGTCAAAGCAACTAAAGAGCATTTACAAGATAAAGAAGGAACAACGATTATTTTGCTTGGTGATATGCCGTTAATCAATCATAAAGTGATTGACAAAGTCATGAGGTATCACCGCGATTCAGATAATGACTTAACTGTTGTAACCACAGACTATGATAATCCTAAAGGCTATGGTCGTATCATTCGTGATGATAATGATATTATTCAAGCAATTGTTGAACACAATGATTGTACAAAGGAACAAAAACAGATCAAAGAAGTAAATACCGGAATTTATATCGTTGATAATAAGTTGTTGTTTGAAGCCGTTGATAAAATTGAAGTCAATGAACGTAAAGGCGAGTATTATTTAACGGATATAGTCTCTATCATGCAGCCTGATTATCGTGTTGGCGCATTTAAACTTTGGGATAGTGACCGTGTAATGGGGGTCAACACCTTATATTCGGTAAGTGTTGCCGAACGCTATTTACGACATGAAATTAATAAAGAACATATGCTTAATGGTGTGAATCTGATTAACCCTGAAACAATTACAATTGGCCATAATGTCAAGTTTGATAGTAATATAACGATTTATCCAAACACAACAATTACGGGAAATAGTGTTGTTAAAAGCGGGTCTAAAATAGGTCCAAATACCGAGTTACATAATTCGGTAATTCATCATAATGTTATGGTGAAACATAGTTATATATATGATAGTGAAGTCTTAAGTGATACCACTGTTGGTCCATTTGCCCACATCCGAAATGGCGCTAAAATCGGGCCAAGTAACCGGATCGGTAACTTTGTTGAAGTGAAGAACTCAACCACAGGCGAAGATACCAAAGCCTCGCATTTAGCCTATATAGGTGATGCAGAAACAGGTAGTGGAGTTAACTTTGGATGTGGTAGTATCACGGTTAACTATGATGGTGTGTCAAAACATAAAACGATTATTGGTGACGATGTCTTTATTGGATGTAATACCAACTTGGTTGCACCACTTGAAGTAGGAGACAGAGTCTTTATTGCCGCTGGGAGTACTGTGACAAAAGATGTACCAACTGGCGCACTAGCAATTGCTAGAAATCGCCAAATAAACAAAGAAGACTACTCGAAGAACTATATTCGACCTAAAAAGAACAATTCTGTTGACAAATAGATTGTGAGTGGTATAATAGTAATTGCTAAACTGTGGAAAGAAGAGTACCCACTCTCACCTGATTGCTGAAGCGATAGGTAGAAGCTACAAAAATATGAAACTATAAATTTTTGAGTGTGGGTGCAGTATGTACGCACACTTTTTCTATGCTTTCCACACACTTTAAGGAGGTGTAAGCATAAAACGATACGGAAAACCAATGCCTGCAAAGAGTAAAGATGCAGACAAATTGAATCAAGGTATTCGAGCAAGAGAACTAATGGTGATCAGTGATGATGGTGAAAAACTCGGTGTAATGAGTAAAAATGCAGCCATTGATATGGCTTTTGAAAGAGGACTAGATTTATTCTTAGTCGCACCAAATGCCAAACCACCAGTAGGTAAATTCATGGATTACAACAAGTACAAATACGAGCAAAAACGTAAAAAACGTGAGGCACGTAAAAATCAGAATACGACTGAATTAAAAGAATTACGCTTAAGTCCGAAGATTCAAGAACACGATTTACAAACGAAAATTCGTAAAGGACGTGAGTTCTTAGAAGATAATGATAAGTTAAAATTATCGATTCGTTTTCGTGGTCGTGAAATGGCATTCACAGATCAAGGTCGCGAAGTTATGATGCAATTTGCAGATCGCGTAAAAGACGTTGCTGATGTTGAAAGTATGCCAAAACGTGATGGCCGAAATATGTTTATGACATTGAAGCCTAAAAAAGACAAATAATAAGGAGTGATGACGATGCCAAAAATGAAAACTCATTCTGGGTCGAAAAAAAGAATGAAGCGGACAGCTTCTGGAAAAGTAAAAGTGCCACATGCACATCGAGGACATTTGTTAACGAATAAAAATAAATCAGCAAGACGCGCTCATCGTAGTGCTACCTTTGTTAGTAAAAGCGATTTAAAACGAATCAAAAAACAAATTTCCAATATTAAATAAGAATTAGGAGGAATACCAATGCCAAGAGTAAAAGGTGGAAACGTCGCTAGAAAAAGACGTAAAAAAATATTAAAATTAGCGAAAGGTTACTTTGGTTCTAAACATTTACTATATCGTACTGCTAATGAGCAAGTGATGAAATCGTTACGTTACGCATATCGTGATCGTAAGAAACGTAAAAGCAACTTTAGAAAATTATGGATTACACGTATTAACGCCGCAGCACGTATGAACGGAATGTCATATTCTCGTTTAATCAATGGTTTAAAAAAAGCTGGGGTTGAAGTTAACCGTAAGATGTTAGCTGACATTGCTGTTAATGACGAACAAGGATTTGCTGACATTGTTGCTTTAGCAGAAAAAGGATTAGCTGGAGAAGCAACACCAGCACCAAAAACAGAAACAGCATCAGCACCAAAACCAACCAAATCTGAACCAAAAGAAGAAACTAAAAACGATGATACTGTAGACATCAGCGATGACTTAACAGTTGCTGAACTAAAAGATATTGCTAAAGAACGTGGCGAAACTGGATACAGTACAATGCGTAAAGCTGAACTCATAGAATTATTAAAATAAGCAGTGAATACTGCTTTTTTTAATGCGTGCAATGTGGTATAATTTTAACGGTGATTTTAATGAAACAATGGATTAAAAACGGCGGTTATGACATCTATCTAATTGCGTTATTAGCAATAACGTTTTTTAGTTATATTTATGAATTGCAAACATATTTTTTAGTCTTTATCGCCCTTGTTGGCATCGTAAATATAGTACTGAAAAACAGTATTTTTTATGTCATACCTGTGCCATTCTTTGTCCAAATGAGTTTTAGTGATTTACGAGATAATGTTGAAATCACCACAGTATATACAGTAATATTAACCTTTTTAATCGTGTTTGATATGATTCAAAATAGAACAATTACAAAACGCGGCAGATTAACATTTCCGTTGGTATTATTGTTAATAGTTTCGGTTGTTACCCACGTCAACTCGCCTGATTTATTCACAACATTTGCGGGATTCATGCAGGTTGCGAGTGTACTTGGGTTATATTTTTACTTTGTTAATACAATCGATGATGATGAAAAAAATATTACATATATTGCCAAAATATTAATGTATCTAGGTGCTTTAGTGACATTAGAGATGGTGTATTTTATCATTAAACAAGATATGTTTGCGATTGACGTTATTCGTAGACGTATGATCCATTTAGGATGGGAAAATATAAATTTAGTTATCTATGCGAATATCATTTCTATTCCCCTTATTGCTTATTTAATAAGCCACTCTAAAATTAAGTTTTACTATATGTTTTTTGCCTTATTGAATAGTTTGGGCATTTTGCTCACGTTATCACGTTCAAGTTTATTGACATTAGGTGTCTTTATTATAGTGTTAGTCCCAATTATGATTTTATATGAAGATCATCGTTTTCGGCTGCTACTTCATGGATGTAGTTTTTTACTCTTTTTTGCAATCACGCTTTATATCGCAGAAGAGTATGAGCTCGTGTCACAGTATATTGAAGCAGTCTTAGATCGTGATTTAACATATGTTCAAGATCGTATCGAATTATTAAAAATTGCATGGAGTAAGTTCAAAGCGCATCCTATTCTTGGTTCTGGTGGATTATATTCATCACGAATTCATATTAGTGAAGCAGGCAATGCTGCTGTAAATTATCATAATACGATTGCCCAGGCATCGACACTAGGAACCATTGGCTTAATTGGATTCTTATGGCTATTTATGCAAAAAACGCGTGTAATACTACAGAAGCAAACATCATTTAAATGGTTTGTGTTAGCGCTAATTTATATCACGGCATTTGTTAACGGTATGTTTCAACCAATGTATTTTTACACAACTTATATGATCTATATTTTCCTTGTTTTAGCAGTAATTGAAAATGTGTCACCTACTTTAAAAAAATAGACTATTATTTGACATCTTTAGTCAAAACCCTTTATAATAGAAGTATCCTAAAGGACTGGAAATCACCCCAAGTGCGACCCCAACTTTATAGAAAAGGGGCTGAGACTCATTATGTGACGGAAGCCTAGAAACAATAGGAACCCTAATTAATGAGTAAGAGGCTACCACCATAGGCGAACAGAGGTTCGACATCGGGTGATTTCCAATTATTTAGGATTTTTTTTATATTTTGTTTTTGAAATTTTCGTTTTAGTGATAAAATAAGATAAGGGGGAATGTATTATGGCGTTTTTCAGATACGATAGCCCATATCGAACAGGTGTGTTTATGGAGTTATCATTTCTTGAGTATATGTTACCAATGGTTGTGATTGTCGTATTGGCTTTAATTATCATTCATTACAGAGACGCTTTTAAGATGTCTGACAAATATGATAAGGTTTTTCGCTATATTGTTGCGACAGTATTTTTAGTACTATATGGTAGTCATTATATATTGCGTTTTCGGTTATATGGGTTTGATACTATTATATTACCATTTCAACTATGTAGTATCAGTATGTTTTTAGCGATTATATTATTATATACTAAGAATAAAGTATTATACTCATTTGTGCTTTATACAGGTGTATTAGGTGGATTGATTAGCTTGCTTACACCAATTATAGGGTATGATTCGGGATATTATCGATATTATCAATTCTATATGGCCCATGGCTTATTAATACTTACACCGATTTATTTTACTGCTGTTCACAATTTTTTTCCAAATTATAAAAATACGATGATTTCATTTTATATATTACAAGGCTTGATTGTCTTTATGGGCGCATTTAACGTTTTTTACGGAACGGATTTTATGTTTGTGTTTTTGGACCCATCAAAAATTGATAAATTTCCTGCGATACGCTACTTTGGTGGAATTCCATATTATATTATTCTTGGAGAGTTTGCCGTTATCGCATCATTTTATCTCATGTATCAGTTTATGAAGAAACTAAAATATCAATTGTTTGAAAACCAAAAGGAGGTTACATATGAAATTATTTAGTCAATATACTTGGGTTGTTAAACTCGTTGGCGCAGCGTTACTCGTTGCTCTTGCCATCTATTTAAAGTTTGGAAATGGTGAAGAAATTGTAATTCCATTCATTGGCGCAGCCATTATCGTCAGTAGTGTGGTTCGACTTGTACCATTTGTCAAAACCCAGTCTAGTGACTTGGTTAAGACGGTAAACATCATTGAAATCACGATTGATTTTGCTATTGGACTGGCCTTTATCCTTGTCACATTATTTACCGAGGAAGGATTACAAAACTTTTTTGGGTACTTACTTGGTTTTTATTTAATGTTTAGAGGAACCGTTCATTTCTTCAGTATATCAACGCATAAGGAAAACAGTGATTGGATCTTATTTGTTTATCATATTGCTGCATTAATTGTTGGTAGTTATGTATTCTTTAGAGGCGACTTTGTACCTGGGGTACTGATTAATATTATCTTAGTATTCAGTATTGTTGCGGGAGGATATTTATCTTATGATGGATTCAATGGCTATCATCTCTACCGCAAACATAAGACATTTGAGGCTGAAGATGTCAAAAAACCTGATGTTGAAAAACGTGTTCCCGATCAAGACGATGACTTACCACAAGATCATATCATTAGTTAAGGTATTGCCACGCAATACCTTTTTTTTGAGCCTTCAAGAAACCAATAAACATGATTGACCAATTAATATAAAATAGTTAATTACAATTATCTATAAGCATTTAGGGTGCTGACCTATACGACAATTATTGAATTTTTAAAAATAAAACATTTTCTTTGACAAATATTCTATGTCGTGTATAATTAATTTGGTAAACTAACTATTTAAAGGAGAATAAACTATGGTTAAAGAAATGTGTTACAAACTTAATAAAAGTAGTATGTTATACAAACGGATTATGTCAAAACATTTAGAAAAATTAAATATTACATATGCACAATTAATGGTTCTACGTGTTATTGATGCAGAACCTGGTATTACAGCAAAAGAGATTTTGATGAAAATGGATACTGATAAAGCGACTTTATCAGGAATCATCTCTCGATTAGAACGCGATAACTACATTTACCGTGTTAAGAATAAAAAAGATGGTCGTGTCCGTAATATTTTCTTATCACAAGGAAGCAAAGACATTTGTCGCCGCGTTAATGTCTTAGAAGAAGAATGTATCCATAATCTTGTTAATGGGATTAGCGAAGAAGATACAAAGCACTTCGTACGTATTTTAGATTTATTTATCTTGAATCAAGAGCGTCGTATTAACGAACAAAATTAAAACTCACTTTGTGAGTTTTTTAATAGTTTAGGGTTTTTCTTATGGCTTTAGGTATGATATAATAGCCTTAGAAAAGAATATCATAGGAGGAACGTATGAGTAAAATATTAAAAGAAATGTCGATGTTAAAAGGTATTCCTGGTAATGAACGATTAGTAAGAGAATATATGAGTGAAAAAATGGATGGTCTTGCTAAAGTATCATTTGATAACTTAGGAAGTATCATTGGAGAAAAAGTAGGGCAAGAGAATGGACCAAAAATCATGGTTGCTGGTCATATGGATGAAGTAGGTTTCTTAGTTACTACAATTACTGATGAAGGGTATATTAAATTTACCCCTGCTGGTGGATGGTGGTCACAAGTAATGCTTGCTCAACAATTTATCATTACGACTAAAGATGGTAAAGAAATTCGTGGTGTTATAGGGGCAAAACCACCACATATTTTAAGTCCTGAAGACCGTAAAAAACCTGTTGATATGAAAAACATGTTTTTAGATATTGGGGTTGAAGATAAAGATGAAGCAAAAGATCTAGGAATTCGTCCTGGAGATATGATTACGCCATATATTGAGGTTACTGAGTTAACAAACAAAAACTTTTTATTAGGAAAAGCTTGGGACAACCGTGTCGGATGCGCAGCAGCAATCGACGTATTGAATAATTTAAAAGATGAAAAACATGATAACCGTTATTATGCGGTAGGTACCGTTCAGGAAGAAGTAGGATTACGTGGGGCTAAAACAAGTGCTCACAAAATCCAACCAGATATTGGGATTGCTTTAGATACGACCATTGCATTTGATTTTCCAAAGGGAAGTAAGAATACAGAACTTGGGAAAGGTGTTGGAATCATGTTTAAAGACAGCAGTATGGTCGGACATAAAGGGTTACGTGATTATGTTTTAGATTTATGTGAAGAAAAAAATATACCTTATCAATTAACCTATCTTGAACGCGGAGGAACTGATGGTGGTTCAATCCATATGAATGCCGAAGGTGCGCCAACAATTGCGTTATGTGTGCCAGTAAGATACTTGCATTCTCATACATCTATCATGCATAAAAAAGATTATGACGCAATGGTAAGATTGGTAACTGAAATGGTTAAAGGTCTTGACCAAGAAACAGTTGAAAAGATTACGTACCAATAAAAAAGCCATTATTTGGCTTTTTATTTGGTGATGACGATGCGAGTTATAAGTGGTAAATATCGATCAAGAAAATTAGAACGGGTTGATTCAAACAAAACGAGAGAAACCAAAGATCGCGTTAAAGAAAGTCTTTTTAATGCTATCCATTTTGATGTGGTTGATGCGACTGTTTTAGACTTGTTTGCTGGCAGTGGCGCGCTTGGTATTGAAGCATTGAGTCGTGAGGCTAAACATTGTGACTTTATCGATCAGAGCAACCAAGCCGTTACAGTGATTCAACGCAATATTAAGGCCTTAGATATTGCCTCTAAGTGTCAGGTGTTTCAGTCGAATTATGAGGCCTTTTTAAAAGAATGTCATAAAAGGTATGATATTATCTTGCTTGATCCTCCATATAAGACTTATGACCTCGATCAACTGATTGATATGATAGAAACAGAAAAACGCTTAGAGCCTTATGGGTTAATCGTTGTTTTAATGCATAAATCAGAGGTGTTAAATCGTCATAAACATGGTATAATTGACTATAAGACAAAAATTAAAGGGATTACAAAAATCGTTTTTCTTAAATGGAGTGATTAGATGAGTGTTGCAGTATATCCAGGAAGCTTTGATCCGATTACATTTGGCCACATGGATATTGCTAAAAGAGCATTAAAAGTATTTGATGAACTGGTAATTTTGGTAAGTACAAACCCAAAGAAAACATCTTTATTTACAGCCGAAGAACGGATTGATATGATTAAAGAGAGTTTGTCTGATGTAAAAGATAGGATTCGCGTATGTACGAGTAATGATCTCACTGTTAGGCAAACAAAAGCGTTAAATGCCTCACATATTATTCGGGGATTACGTGCGGTAACAGATTTTGAGTATGAATTTGAAATGGCTCATGCGAACCGTGTTTTAGATCGTTCTGTTGATAGTATTTATTTTATGACCGACAGCAGATATATCTTTTTATCGAGTTCAACAGTTAAAGAAATAGCGGATTATGAAGGTGACTTATCTCAGTTTGTGCCTGAATATGTTGAAAAACAACTGATGAAAAAACTTAGATAACGCTCCTATTTAGAAAATATAAAAAAATTAAAAACGCTCATAATCATGTAATGATTTTATTTATGAGTGTTTTGTTTTTGTTTTATTTATAATAATGTTAAAATGTTATCAGGTGATAACATATGGATAAAAGAGAACAACTATTTGATGAATTAAGAAAGCATAATATTCGAATAACTAAGCAAAGAAGAGCCATCATCGATGTGTTAGAGGATAGCCATTTAACCATTCAAGAGATTTATTCAGCGCTTAAGAAACGCGGATTTAAAAACCTCGGAACTGTGTATAATAATATTGACTTCCTGTTAGAACACAAGATAGTAACACAACTGTTTATTAATGGAAAGAAACATTATGACCTAACAATTGATGAAGAAAGCCATGATGCGGATTCACATATCCACGTTACATGTAAAGTTGATAACAAGATTATTGAAATAAACCACAGCGATATTTTTGATACAATCAAAAACCATCCTGTGTTTGAGAATTTTGACATTGATAAGATTCAACTTCAAGTAGAAGGCGTTTGTAAAAACGTGGAAAAAAGAAGTTGTCACAAGGATGGTAAGTGTTTCTTAGCAACTTTAGGGAAACAAGATAAATAAAGCCGAAAGGCTTTTTTTATTTATAATATAAATAGTTATTTATAAAAAGTCCATAAAACGTTGAGAAAAGAGACAATTTTCGCTATAATGCTCGTTGTAGGAGTGGTATTATGAAATTGACAGAGCTGGAAATAAAAGATTCAGCTAAAGTAGTTTCATTAGATAATCTCGCAGCAGATTATGTGCAAAGGTTAATGGATGTTGGCCTTTATAAAGATGCTGAAGTCATTTTGTTAAATCGATTATCTTTTGGAAACTTATATTTAATTGAAGTAGATAATATTGAACTTTGTATTAGAGAAAAAGATGCTAAACTGATTGAGGTGCACAAATGATTTACTTGCTCGCAGGGAATCCAAATGTTGGAAAAAGTACCTTTTTCAATTTTATGACAAAATCAAATGTGCATGTTGGTAACTATAGTGGGATCACTGTTGAAAAGCGGGTTCACCCAATCAAACATTATCCAGGCGCAAATCTTGTAGATTTACCTGGAACCTACAATGTCAGTCCAAGCGCTGAAGATGAAGGTGTTGTTACGTATTCTTTATTACATGAAGATTATAAGGGAATACTAAACATCATTGATTCAACACATATGAAACGTAATTTACATCTCACTATTCAACTTTTAGAACTTGGGATGCCAATGTTACTTGTTTTCAACCTAAATGATGCACTTAGAAATGATGGATATGTTATTGATACTGACAAAGTGTCAAAGTTGCTTAATTGTGATGCGATTAGTATTAGTTCAACAAAACGTGATCCTAAAGACGATCAACGGATTGCTGAAGAAATTAAGAATATGCGCGCATTTAAAGCAATTGAACTTGATTACCCCCAAACTATTCAGTGGGGTATACAACGTATCCATGATTTACTAAGACATGATACATTACAAGTTAAAAAGAAGTGGCTAGCTCTCCAAATTTTAGAAGGAAATGAAGGGATTTTTGATCAACTTAATTTAGTAAAGGCTGATAAGATACGTCAGGTTGTTAAAGAGGTTGAAACAAAAGTTATTGATGAAGGCATTGCTAGTTCCTTAAAAGGAGCGATCTTTAATACACGACGTGAATTTATTGAGACAATTGTTGATGAGTGTTTAATTCGTGTAGAAGAAAAAGAACATTCAAAATACTTTAATCAAAAGATAGATAAAGTACTCACCCATCCCATCTTTGGATTACCAATCTTCTTTACGATTATGTTATTGATTTATCAAATTAGTTTTGGTGGTATAGGACTGGGTACCATCCTGACTGAGTGGTTTGAGTGGGGGTGGGATAGTCTTGTCATCCACTATAGTAGTGTCGGGCTTGAATTCATTGGTATTACAGGTTTTATGCATGGTCTTTTAGTTGATGGACTCCTCGCCGGGGTTGGTGGTGTGTTAGTATTCTTACCACAAATACTGATTCTTTTCTTTTTATTATCTGTATTAGAAGGCGTTGGATACATGGCGCGTGTCGCTATTTTAATGGATCGCTTCTTAAGTAAGTTTGGGTTTAATGGGAAAAGTATAGTGCCTATGATTACAGGATTTGGATGTACTGTACCAGCGATTATGGCGACTCGAACAATCCGTAATAAAAACGAGCGATTATTGACAATCTTAACAATACCGTTTGTGTCATGTAGTGCTCGGTTACCAATTTATGTTATCTTCATTGGACTCTTTTTCAATCGTTACCAAGCGTTTGTCATGTTGGCAATATACCTATTAGGGGTTATTGTCATGCTAGTGAGTGCAAAAGTGTTCAGTTTATCATATTTTAAAGGAAGCGGTCAAGATTTCATTTTAGAGTTGCCACCTTACCGTGTCCCTCAGTTTAGAACAATCAGTTATCAAGCATTAGATAAAGCAAAAGGGTTTTTGAAAAAAGCAGGAACCTTTATCTTAATAGGATCTGCAATTTTGTGGATTTCAAGTAATGTTGGACCGGGTGGGATTGATATAACCCAAGATGATAGTTTTTTAAGCATTATAGCTAGTTATATAGCACCAATATTTTACCCATTAGGCTTTGGGACATGGCAAGCTACCAGTAGTTTAATTAGTGGATTTTTAGCGAAAGAGATTGTTGTTTCATCACTAATTGTATTATATGGTTCTGAAACAGCTATTGCTTCTGCGTTTAGTTTAACAGCAGCAATGACATATGTTGTTTTTGCAAGTCTGTATGTCCCGTGTATCGCTACTGTCGCAACAGTTAAAGCAGAAACAAAAAGTAAAAAATGGATGTTATTTAGTATCGGATATTCTTTTGTAGTAGCGTATATCGTTGCTTTGATTGTTCGATTAATAT
This sequence comes from Candidatus Izemoplasma sp., assembly GCA_036172455.1. Lineage (NCBI taxonomy): Bacteria > Bacillati > Mycoplasmatota > Mollicutes > Candidatus Izemoplasmatales > Candidatus Izemoplasmataceae > Candidatus Izemoplasma > Candidatus Izemoplasma sp. The sequence continues at coordinate 1,705 of JAXKVY010000007.1, read as the reverse complement.
TAATGATTTTCTTATAGGAGGATAAGATGGATAACGCAATAAAAAAACAAATAATACGTATGCAAAAAGACGAAGTGACCAGTGGCTTACTCTATCAAAAACTGGCAAAACGTGCAAAGAATGAAGATACCAAAGACATGTTAGAAGCGATTGCGAATGATGAGTTTCGACACAATGCGTTCTTCAAAGAGATTACGGGTATTGAGGTAAAACCGAATCGTTTCCGTGTGATGTTTTTACTTGTATTATCTTGGTTGTTTGGGGTTACCTTTATTGCAAAATTACTCGAGGCAGCCGAAGAAGATGCACAAGAGATTTATGAAACTCTCGAAGAGGATGTACCAGGGATTCAAAAGGTTATTGAAGATGAAGAACGTCATGAAGCCGAATTAATTAACGCGTTTAATGAAGAACGGTTAAAATATGTGAGTAGTATTGTGCTCGGCTTAAATGATGCGCTTGTTGAGTTGACAGGGGCTCTTGCTGGATTAACCTTTGCCTTGGCAAATCCTAAAACAGTCGCCTTAGCAGGTCTTATTACTGGTGTTGCCGCAGCCTTTTCAATGGCGTCAAGTGAATACCTAGCAACAAAACAAGATGCGTCTCACAAAGAAGCTATTACTTCGAGTCTATATACAGGAGGCGCTTATTTAGTCGCAGTAATGTTGCTTGTATCGCCATACTTACTGGGTCTTAATCCTTATCTTGCTTTAGGCATTATGGTAGCTATCGTCATTGTCATTATTTTTGTCTTTAACTTTTATATTTCTATTGCGAAAGACTTAAATTTCAAAAAACGATTCTTAGAGATGGTTACTATATCACTTGGTGTAGCCACCTTCTCATTTTTGTTTAGTTTTGTGATAAAAGCTTGGCTTGGAGTATAATAAAATTCGGTCCTAAAAAGGACCGGATTTTTTGAATCTTTTCATTAAATTGCTTGCTTTTAAAGGGTAAAACCACTATAATATTTAACGGACATTAAAAATTGGTCCCGTAGCCAAGTGGCTAAGGCAATGGACTGCAACTCCGTGATCACCAGTTCGAATCTGGTCGGGACCTCCATATTGAGATATCAGAGTTTATTTCAAGATTTCGCATATTACTAGGGATTATCCCTGTCGTTGCATTAGAAATCGTTAAGAAATAAACTCTTTTTTTGTACCCTTTCCTATTAGTAAAACCAGATAAAAAAACGTGTATATGAAATATTTGATTATAACCAGTTATATGTTAAATTAGGTCATATAAGACCTTTGGATTTTCTAAAAAAGAGTGGTAAAATTAAATAAGTAGAAATAGAGGGATAACAACTAAACTCTACTTTTTGTAGAGTTTTTTAAAAGGAGTGATTTTTTTGGACATTTTAACAAACATTAACTATGTCGGAGATATTGTGAATTTATTTGGGTTTAGTATATTAGGATTTGGGATTTTGGCACTAATTAGTAAAAAAAGTCTTGAAGTACCATTTGGAAATTTAGAGATGATTAGGTTTAAGCCTTTTTTTGTGACATCACCATTAATTGGATAGGTTACAATTAATTGAACAGTTTTCTTATGGAGTATGTTAAACTAAAACAAGTAAAGAAAGAAGGAAGTTAACATGGCTCAAAAGAGAAGAAAACGAAGAAAGTTTACAGAGAAGTTCAAAAAACAGATGGTTGAACTAGTGCAATCAGGAAAACCAAAGAGTGAGGTTATC
>JAXKVY010000006.1 GCA_036172455.1 Candidatus Izemoplasma sp. | reverse complement strand
ACCATTTTTCTTGTAATTCTCAACGACTTCCTTCTTAAACTCTATTGAATATTTTGCCATATAAAAACTGCACCCTTTCTTTTTCATAGTTTCCTATGTCCAAGTTTTTGGGTGCAGTTCATTTAATCGTCTTTTTATATATATTACTCCTCATCTTCAAATAAACTTGTGGATAAGTAACGTTCAGCATTACTTGCAGAGACAGTTAATACAATGTCATCGCTTGATAATGAGTTAGCTAGTTGTATTGCCGCATAGATGTTAGCGCCGCTAGAAATTCCAACAAATAGCCCATCTTCTTTGGCTAATTTACGGGCTGTTTCGTAAGAAATATCATCATTAATGGTCGTCACATTATCTATAACACTACGATCAAGGACACTTGGAACAAATCCTGCACCAATACCTTGAATGGTATGTTTACCAGGATCTTCACCACTAATAACTGCGCTTGTTTCAGGTTCTACTGCGATAATTTGAATAGCTTGGTTATAGCGTTTTAAAGCACGTCCAACGCCTGTGATGGTGCCTCCTGTACCAACTCCAGCAATGAAGTGTGTAATTTGCGGTAAATCATTAATAATTTCTTTTGCTGTAGTATTTTCATGGGCTAAAGGATTGTTTTCATTGTCAAATTGCATTGGCATAAAGTAGCCATGTTCATCAACAAGTTCTTGTGCCACACGAATGGATTCTTTCATCCCTTTTTCAGCAGGGGTTAAAATCAGTTTTGCACCATATCCTTTTAAGATTTTACGGCGTTCTATACTTAAACTATCGGGCATTGTTAAGATTGCTTTATAGCCTTTTGCGGCTGCAATCATTGCTAAACCAATACCTGTGTTCCCACTGGTCGGTTCTACTATTGTATCGCCTGGTGTCAATAGTCCTTCTCTTTCAGCAGCGTCAATCATATTCATCGCAATTCGATCTTTTACGCTACCACCAGGGTTAAACCATTCAAGCTTAACATAAAGTTTAGCTGCGCCCTTATTTGTTAAGTGACTAATGTTTATAATAGGGGTATTGCCTATTGTTTCATATATTGAATGATAAATCATAATTATTCCTCCATTGCTGTATTAACCGTACTATCATTATAGTAAATTCAATAGACATCATAAAGTAATATGATAAAAAAAGAATGGCTAATCAGCCATTCTTTAGTTTTATTCAGGTTGTCTTGGTTTCATGTGAGGGAAGAGTAAAACATCACGAATCGAGTCTTGTCCAGTGAGTAACATAACAAAGCGATCAATACCAATCCCTAGTCCACCTGCAGGTGGCATACCGTATTCTAATGCCTCAATATAATCAATATCCATTTCAGTTGCTTCGTCATTTCCAAGCTCTTTCTCTTTTAATTGAGCCATGAAGCGTTCTTTTTGATCAATAGGATCATTAAGTTCACTGAAGGCATTTGCATATTCACGGCCATCAATGAATAGTTCAAAGCGGTCTGTGAAGCGTGGGTCTTGTTTATTTTTCTTTGCTAAAGGACTAATTTCAATTGGATGTCCATACACAAATGTCGGTTGAACAATTGATTCTTCACAATACTCTTCAAATAACAAGTTTAAGATATGTCCTGTACCTGTAAAGTGTTCAGGCACGTCTAAACCTTTTGCTTTAGCAAATGCTTTAGCTTTTTTGAACGTCATATCTTTATCCCAGAAGTCAATCCCTACAGTATCTCTTACAGCATCAGCCATGTGTAATTTATCCCATGGCTTGGTTAAGTTGATTTCTTGTTTGTTGTATTGAACGATTTCTTTGTCTAATTTCTTTGCAATGGTTGAAAAGAGATATTCTGTTAATTCCATCATCGTATTAACATCACCATAAGCTTGGTACAACTCTAACATCGTAAATTCAGGATTGTGTTTAATGCTCATGCCCTCGTTACGGAAGGTACGACCAATCTCATAAACGCCATCGAACCCACCAACAATTAAGCGTTTTAAGTATAATTCTGGTGCGATACGTAAGTAAAATGGCATATCTAATGTATTATGATGTGTTTTAAATGGACGTGCATTTGCCCCTCCTAAGATAGGATGTAAAATAGGTGTTTCAACTTCAATGTACTCTCTATCATTTAATAATTCTCTAAAAAGTGTAATGATTTTAGAGCGTAGCAAGAATGTTTCGCGAGAATCACTGTTGGTAATTAAATCAACGTAGCGACGGCGATAACGTTCTTCAATATCTTTTAGTCCATGGTATTTTTCAGGTAAGGGACGTAACGATTTTGTTAAATGTGTTAATTCAGTTACACGGATGGTTAATTCACCCGTACGTGTCTTCATGATCGTTCCTTTAACACCATAGATATCACCTAAATCAGCACGTTTGAATAATTCAAATGCTTCATCACCAACGGCATCCTTACGAATATATAACTGAATTTGTCCGTGTTGATCCATAATGTGAGCAAAAGAAACTTTTCCTTTACCACGAATGGTTCTTAGACGCCCGGCAGTCGTAACTGGTTTGATATCCATATCGTGAAGTTCTTCTTTAGTGTACTGCTCATATTTATTATAAATGCTCTTTGATGTATCTGTTCGATCAAAACGTTTGCCAAAAGGATCGACGTTTTTTTCAATCAGTTCTTGTAGTTTTTCTCTTCTTACTAATTCTTGTTCAGATAATTGACTCATTGTTTACACCTCTTTATTGATTCATATCGATTATAACATACTTGAAAATATATCAAAATAAAATAGTACAAAAAATTGTACTATTTAGTGGCTATTTTCAATGTATCTAGATTCTCATACATAATTGTTAAGTAAGTTTTTCCTTGTTCTAGTTCTTCGGTTGTTAGATTACCAAGTCCATGTAAGTAAAGCTTAGATGCCGTCTCATTGACTTCTTGAAGTTGCGAGAGCACTTGATCCCCAGCTGGTGAATTGGCATTCATTTCAAACAGAATGTATTGAATACTATGATATTCTGCTTCCTCCACAAAATGTATGATATCACCAGGAACATTTTCGGTTGAGTGCGCCGAAGTTGTAATAGGTAAAATTTCAATGTCATACCGTTCGTTCCAGTAAGTAAACAACATAGTTGTTGTAATAATTGGTTTAGTTGCTTCATCTGCCATTGTCTGATAATCTTGATCTAATTTTTCAAGTGAGGCATTTAAAACGGTGAAATTATTATCATAAAGTGCGCCATTTTCAGGAAATGTCGCAATCAGTTTGTCTTTAATAAAGGTTGCGGCTTCTAGCATCCTTACAGGATCTAACCAAAAATGCGGATCCTCTGCTAATTGGTTTTCCTCACAATCAATCGTTTCCTCAGTGTGTTCATCACCGGTGTGTTCTTCAGTAGGAGCTTCATAACTATGATCGTGAGCATCAGTATAACATACTTCATTATATTCAATATGAGATGACATATCGACTAGTTCAACATTCCCATCAGCAAAAGTTGTATCAGCATTATTTGGAATATACGTATCGACACCACCATTGATATAGAACAGTAAATCAGCATCTAGCATGCTAATGATTTCTTGTGCGCCCCAATCAATTGATTCACTGTGTGTATTTGAACCTGGAACACGCTTAACTTCAATCGTATCTCCGGCTATTTGTTCAACTAAATATTGCATAGGATATACCGTTACGTAAACTACATTTGAATCATCCGTACCGTTATTACCACATGCTGAAAGAAGTCCTACAAGAACAATAGATAGTATTAGGATTAATTTCTTCATAAAAATCACCTTTTTCTTTGATTAGTATATTATAGGATAAATGTCCAGAAAAATCAATTGTTGATATAAGTTTCTTCAAGAATTTCAAACATATTTTGGGCATCTTTCTTTTTGGTAGAGTCTTTGATTTCTAAAACCTTTACTTTGACAACTTTATTACCAAAATGAATCGTAATAATATCATCTACCTCAACAGGCGTGCTTGATTTAGCGGTTTTACCGTTAATTTCTACACGTTCATTATCCGCAATTTGTTTTGCTATTGTGCGTCTTTTAATTATTCTTGATACTTTTAGATATTTGTCTAATCGCATGTTCTTCTCCCTATCTTATTTACAAAAGAAAGGATATCCTTAGATACCCTTATGCTTGTTTGTCGTCAGTAGTGTTTTCATTAGCATCATCAGATGCATTTTCTTTTTCTTCTTTTTCTTCTTCAATAGCAGCTTGTTTTTCTGCTTCTATCTTTTCTTTTTTCTTTTCCCACCAACTGAGTTTACCAGTCTCAACAATCTCATAAATGTCTTCTTTTGTTAAGGTTTCAACATCTAGTAAGTGTGCAGCGATATTTTTAAGTAAGTCTAAATTTTCGGTTAATGTTTTTTTAGCAAGGTCATAACATTGGTTGATAATTAATCTTACTTCATTATCAATTTCCAATGCGACTTGGTCACTAAATGATTTATCCGCTGCGTAATCTCTTCCTAAGAAGACATTTCCATTACGTTTCTCGTATTGAATGGGCCCTAGCGAACTCATACCATATTCAGTAACCATACTGCGTGCTATTTCAGTAGCTTTTTGGAAGTCATTTTGTGCTCCAGTTGAGACTTCGTTGAAAATAATCTCTTCGGCTACACGACCGCCTAATAATCCAGTGATTTGATCAGTTAGATTTTTCTTGGTTTGCAAGAAACTTTCTTCTTCCTCAGGAAGCATTAATGCATATCCACCTGCTTGTCCACGCGGGATAATTGTAACTTTATGTACGATATTTGCATTATCTAACTTAATACCGAGTACGGCATGTCCTGCTTCGTGATGGGCAATAAAGTCACGCTCATGTTTTGTAAAGACACGTGATTTTTTCGCAGGTCCCATCATAACACGATCAACCGCTTCATCGATATGATAAATTTTAATATGGGGTTTATTTTCGCGTGCAGCCAGTAAGGCAGCTTCATTTAGTAAGTTTTCTAAGTCTGCGCCTGTGAATCCAGGTGTACGTCTTGCGATATCATCAAAGGTTACTTTAGGATCAATTTTCTTATTACGTGCATGCACTTCTAAGATTGCTCGGCGTCCTTTAATGTCTGGGCGACCAATTGTTATTTGTCGATCAAAACGACCAGGTCTTAATAAGGCAGGATCCAGTACGTCAGGTCGGTTGGTTGCGGCAATGATAATGATACCTGAGTTGGTTCCAAATCCATCCATCTCAACAAGTAATTGGTTTAATGTTTGTTCACGTTCATCATGTCCACCACCTAGACCAGCGCCACGCTGACGTCCTACGGCATCGATTTCATCGATAAAGACAATACATGGGGCATTTTGTTTTGCGTTTTTGAACATATCACGTACACGTGATGCCCCAACACCAACAAACATTTCGACAAAGTCAGATCCACTAATTGAGTAAAATGGAACACTTGCTTCACCAGCGACAGCTCTTGCGAGTAAGGTTTTCCCTGTACCTGGTGGCCCAACTAACATTATACCAGTTGGTATACGAGCGCCTAAGTTTGTATATTTTTTAGGGTTTTTCAAGAAGTCAATTAATTCTGCAAGTTCTTCTTTTTCTTCTTCAACACCGGCTACATTATCAAATGTAGTGGTTTTTTTACGGTTTAATTTGGCACGGTTTTTACCGAAATCAAAGGCTTGTCTGTTACCTCCGTTGTTACGCATAAAAACAGCGACGATGACAATTAAGATTAGTAAGGGTCCTAAAATTGCGAGGATATTCCAAAAGCCGTAACTAGAACCCGGGGTATGTGTATAGTTGACACCTTCAGCCTCAGCTTGTGTAATAACTTCATTTAACACAGCCGTAGTAGGTATCTCAATTACAAAACTTGATCCATTATCTAATTGTCCTTCAATTAAGAAGGCACCAATATTCATATCACCAGAAATTGGTGTGGATTCCATTGAAGCTACCTCGCCAGCTTCAATTTTCTGGATAAATGTCGCGTAATCATATTCGATTGGTTGGTCTTCATTATATGTAAATACATATACTGCCCCGAAAATAAACAATAAGATAATTGAAATAACAATTAAGTTACCTAACCTACTACTCGGGGGTTTCATTTGTTTGTTTGCCATAATTCTTCGCTCCTTACTTCATATAGACATCTTTTTTCAAGACGCCCACATAGGGTAGATTGCGGTATTTTTCATCATAATCTAAACCGTAACCTACGACAAATTCTTTGGGAATGGTTTTTCCTATATACTCAGGATCTAGATTTACCACACGACCAGCAGGTTTATCAAGTAGTGTGACGACACTAACACTTTTTGCCCCGCGGTATTTTAATAAATCCATAATAACTTTTATTGTTCTTCCTGTATCAACGATATCTTCAGCGATAATAATGTGTCGATCTTTCACAGCAACATCTAAATCCTTGCTGATTTTGATATCGCCACTTGATTCAATACCACCATGGTAACTCGATACATCCATAAACTCAATTTCAAGATGCATATCCATGTTGCTGATGAGTTTACCCATAAACGGGACACATCCTTTTAATAATCCTACAACGATTGGAAACTTATCTTTATATTCTTCTGTTAATTGTTTTCCTAGGCGTTTTGCAATGGCATCTATTTCGCTTTCTGAAACCAATATTTTCTCAATATCTTTTTCTAACATTTTGTCACCTCATAAATGTATAATATGTGCTTTTTTGATTGATCTTGATGGGCCTTCTTAATTCCTGGTATCCACAAGACATCATCATCGTTCGCAAGTAATATTTTCGTATCTCTTAGATGTTTTGGAATCTTTTGATCAATAAAAATATCTTTAACTTTTTTAGTTCCCACATTAAGAATCATTTTATCACCATTTTGGCGTGTTCTCAAGTAAAGTGGAAACACTAATTCATTATACCATAATTGAAAAAAATTTCTATGATTTTGGTCTAATTTATTATGTGTAACAAAAAAGGAGTAATGGTCGTTAATTTGATAACAACCTTCATCTGTAATTTTAACTGACGCCACCCTTTCTTTACGGGTTTTAATAAGAGTTATATAGGTATACGTTTTTATGAATTTATAGTCCTTTGATAGGGCGTATTCTTGATTTGGATTCTCTTTTAAAGCAAGGGAAATCATAGTTTGGTATTGATTATAAGAAATTTCTACTTTATTATCTGTCAAATCATTAATCAAATGGGTTAAGACATTGATTTTTACAATATCTTTTAAGTTGTTGAAAGGAATAAGGGAAATTTTATTATTAAGATAGTGCTGATCAAGGAATGATGTCACATACGGATGGATCATCTCATTCGCCATTTTAATATACTCAGATAACTGAAGTAACTTATCGCGATATTGTGGATTTTCCTTTGCCATTAAAGGAAGAATATCGTGTCTGATACGATTTCTTGTATAGGTAGATGATTGATTTGTATAATCATCATAATAGTGAATATTATATGTTTGTGCATAGTTCATTAAAGCATCTTTTGAGATATTGAGAAGGGGTCTAATAAAGCGATAATCATTCTCGATATAATGGGTATGCATACCTTCATAACCTTGAAATGAAGACCCTCTGATAATGCGCATCATAATCGTCTCAGCTTGATCATCTAAGTGATGTGCTAAGGCAATATCATGCGTATGATATTGTTTTGCAACTTGTTTAAAGAAATGATATCGTTTTTCTCTTGCTTGTTTTTGGAAGTTACGATTTTCTAAAGTAATATTGATGGTTTTAAATGGGACATTATGATGTTTTGAAAATGCCTTTAAAAAAGCTTGTTCTTCATTTGATTGTTTCCGTTTTTGATGGTTTACATGCGCGACAATACACTTAATATCCAAGGATAACAAAACATGCAAAAGAACCATTGAATCGACACCGGTACTCACCGCGACGACAACGGGGCTATCTTTTGAAAATAAATTCAATTGCTTCACATGTTCACTAATTGATTTCATACTGTCACCTACATCTATTATAACATACAATGGTTACTTTCTCCTGTCAATAGTTTAACCATTTGAATTTTAGTTATTTAGGGATTATCCATCGGTTTTTAGATGGTTTATGGTATAATTAATTAAAATGAGTTAAGTTGATAAAAGATGGGAGAATTCAAATGTTTAAATTGCCGCATTTAACAAAGAAAGAACGTGCATGGGTATTATACGATGTTGCGAATAGTGCTTTTATACTAACTGTTATTACCATCTTCTTGCCCCTTTTATACGAGTTGGTATATATGGGACCACATGTAGCAGATGGCATAGAGAAGTATCATTTAATTGGTGATACACAAGTTGTTACTGAAGAATATAAAGCTTTATGGATTCCCGGCTCATCGTTATTTAAATATCTTACAAGTGCTTTAGCCCTTACTGTGGCTTTATTGAGTCCTGTCATAGGGGCTTGGTCCAATTATCGAGGTAATAAGAAAAAATTCTTCATTATTTTCTTATCTATGGGATTAATTGGTGGCGTTGGATTAAGTATACCAGGATATGATTGGATTACGTTGTTGGTGATCTTTGCGATTACCTCAATTGGATATAATTTGACCAATGTTATATATGATGCCTTCTTAGTTGATGTAACCACCGAAGACCGCATGGATGTTGTAAGCTCTACAGGGTATGCATGGGGATATATTGGGAGTCTTATCCCATTCTTTATTGGATTGATTCCGTATGCATTATATCTTTTTGGAATAATTACACCAGAGAATTTTGGTGTAAGTGAATACTCAATGCGGCGCTTAACCATTAGTTTTGCGTTTATAATTTCAATTATTTGGTGGTTTATCTACTCAATACCACTGATTAAAGATGTTGAACAGACTTATAATATTGAACGGGTTAAAAACTCATTAATACTAAGTTTTAAGCGTTTAGGCGGGACATTTAAAGAAATTCGTGCGTACCGTTATGTGTTTATGTTTTTAATTGCTTACTTACTATATATCGATGTTGTAAACAGTGTGATTCGTTTAGCTACAAACATTGGTAGTGATTTAGAGGTTAGTGATATGGTCATGCTAGGTGTTATCGTAATGGTTCAGGTTATTGCTTTTCCAAGTGCAATATTCTATGGCCGTTTAACCAAACGTTTTGGTGGAAAGACAATGATTTATTACGGTATTTTAACCTATGCGATTGGTGTTTTCTTAGTGTATAGCATTACCGCAGAAACAACCTATTTTATGTGGTTTGTCGGTGCTTTAATAGGAACAGCTCAAGGTGGAATACAATCTATAAGCCGAAGTTATTTTGCCAAAATGGTACCGAAAGAAAAAGCCAATGATTTCTTTGGGTTTTATAGTATATTTGGTCGTTTTGGTGGGATTTTTTCACCATTCTTAATTGCCTTCTTCCAAGTTCGTCTAGGGACTAATTTAGCTGTATTATTGTTATTAATTCCACTCGCAATAGCATCGATTATATTATTCTTTGTTAAGGCTGATACGCCAGTGGTTGTGCATGAATAAAAAGGTGATCCTTGCCAGCCAATCACCGCGTCGTAAACAATTATTAGCTTTATTTGATTTTCCCTTTAAAATAATACCAAGTACGATAGAAGAAGCAATTGATATGAACAAGGCTGATGAAGAAATTGCAATGGCTTTGGCATTACAAAAAGCTTTAGACGTATCAAAGCATCATCCTAATGCTTTGGTTCTTGGATTTGATACAATCGTTGTAAAAGATCATCACATATTGAATAAGCCAGTAGATCAAGATGATGCTAAACGCATGCTTGAGCTATTATCGGGAACAAACCATCAAGTTATTACAGGATGTGCCATTGTGAAAGATCAGGAATATCAAACATTTTATGAAAATACTGATGTTTATTTTAAGTCTCTAACAATTTCTGAGATTGAAGAGTATATTGCCACAAATGAGCCTTTTGACAAAGCAGGGGCTTATGGAATACAAGGCCATGGCGCAAAATATATTAAAAAAATAGTCGGTGATTATTATACTGTGATGGGCTTACCAGTTCATCAATTATATATGAAATTAATAGAAAGTGGAGACTTATAGTCTCCCTTTTTTAATGCATTATAATGTAGTTTGGTGTAAAATAAATGTAAGATACCTGCATCCTATATATATCTTTATGTAGACATGCTAAAATACAATTGTCAGGAGGAACTTTTATGTTTAAATTAAAAGTCGACGAATCTAAGCATAAAATGATTACTGAACGGTTAAACCTTACAGAGACTGAGCATTACTTATATGTACTAACTACTGATAAAGACCAAGTCGAGCAAGACAAGGTAAACATCGTCTTTAATGAGACTGAGCTGTCACACGTTTCATCTTTATTAGATTGGATTGTCAAAGGGGAAGCGATTTATATCGTAGGAAGCAACCAATATGGAGATAAGCGGACTTTGGCTAGGAATATTTCATATTTCATTACAGAAGATGAAGATGTCTACGCCATTTTAGGGACGATGAGAATGCGCGTAAACTATAAGCTTTATGAGTTAGAAAAGATTTTGCAAGACAAGGATTTTATCAGAGTTAGCAAACATGCCATTGTCAATATCGCTAAAATTGATTATATCAAGCCAGCTTTAAACTCAAAGTTACAGTTATTAATGGTAAATGGTGATGTCATTGAGGTTAACCGAGCATATTTAAAAGCGTTTAAAAACGCATTAGATTATTAGGAGGTATCTTATGAGCACGCTTTTTAATCAACCAGGATTACTATTTTTGCTTATAGTCTTTTTAGGAATTAGTCTTTATTTTGTGAAACGTTTTATTGATGAATATCAGTGGAATAAACGCTTAGACAAGAAAAAAACAGCTATGCGTATATCATCACCAGATATTAAACGTAATCATCGTCTATCATTGTTATTAACTGGAGCGGTTTCACCGGTCATACTTGTCATTGTGGCATTAGTTGCGACTGTTAATTTAGGGGGCAATAATTATGATGTTGTAGACTTTAACAGTGGTGATGATATTTTAGATATCTATAATGCCTTCGAGCAAAACTATAGAACAAATAATGGATGGTTCTTTACAGATGGTTTAATGGTACCGGAAACAACCACAGATAATTTTGATACTGTAAACGAAGATCAAGGTAGTGATGACTATTCAAACACCAATAATCAAGTCATTGGTGTCGATGAAATGGATAATGTTTTAACCGACGGAAAATATATTTATGTCGCGAGAAACAATGAAGTAAAGATTGTATTAGCTTACACCCAATCAGAAACCTATCAGGTACTTGATTTAGAGACGTCATTTGATTATTCAATCGATGATCAGGAATGCCCTCGATCATTCAATACCAATGGGCTTTATGTGGATGATGATTATTTAGCAGTCATTGGGTCATATTACAATAATTATTGTTATGAAGATAAACAAGAAGATGATATCGTCATTGATTGGTGGGGGTATCAAGAAAGTAATATTAATGTCTTTGTTTATGATAAAAAAGATAACTTTAGCTTAGAGACAATCTATGAACTTTCTGGAAATTTCTTAGGAACACGCAAAATAGAAGATAATTTATATGTCGTCACATCCACATATCTACCGCTTTATCAAGAGGATGTTGATGTGGATAAGTATTTACCTTATTACAAAGTTAATAATATGTCTGTACAAGCTAAATATCAAAATATAGTATATGTAGATGGCGTGGCACCTAATAGCTTTACAACATTTTATGGCCTTGATTTAGGTGGGAAACAAGTCGATATGGAAGTTATTTTAGGTGACAGTGCCTACAATTTGTACGTCTCACAAAATAACATGTACCTAGCAGGTACCTTATGGCCATATCGCACTTTCACAGACGATTTACTCTCAAATGATAATAATGATGTGCAAACCGCTATTTTTAAAATTAAAATTGACGGACCAAATGTTGCCTTTGATAAATATGGTAAAGTTCCAGGCAATACGTTAAACCAGTTTAGTATGGATGAATATGAAGGCGTGTTACGGATTGCTACGACGAGTGGGCGCTGGACAGAAAATATCAACAATCAAATATTTTTACTAGATTCAGAGTTAAAAATTATCAATAAAATAGGTGGTTTAGGAAAACCAGGAGAAGTCATTCGATCAGTACGTTTTACAAAAGATTATGCCTATGTCGTAACGTTTGAACAAACAGATCCATTCTATGTATTGAATTTATCAGATCCTAGCAATCCAACGGTATTAGGTGAGCTAGAAATAACAGGCTTTAGTAGTTATTTACAACCGTTAGGGAATGATTATATGTTAGGAATTGGGTTTGGTGATTCAGAAGGTGGGACAGAAGGTATTAAAATAAGTGTATATGATATCAAAGATAAAACAAACCCAGTTGTATTTGATGAGATTATTTATGATTATGCTGATTTTGGATGGTCATATACAACAGCCACCTATAATCATAAAGATTTACTTGTCAGTTTAAGTAAAGGTTTAATTGCCTTACCATTTACTACATATGATTATCTAGATGATCGTTATCAATATAATAGTGGTATTTTAACCTTTGGCTTTGATGAAATAGAAGGTCTTAGTGTGAAAGGTTATGTCCAACACGCTTCAAACACAGAAGAAGAAGTTTACGTATACAAAGCAAAATTTATTCATGATGAAGCAAGTGATACTACATTCTTCTACACTGTATCTAATCGCTACATCAAAGTATCCACATTGAATGATCCAACGACTATTTTAGAGTCTTTAAATATTGAATAAATTAAAAAGAGACAATTTATTTGTCTCTTTTTGCTAGGTGATAGACAGCATTACTGACTTCTTTTACTACCCTCTTATCAAAAGGTGAAGGAATGATAAAATCAGCGGTTAACTCTTTATCAGTGATAATATTTGCGATAGCTTTTGCGGCTGCAATTTTCATATCATCTGTAATGTTTTTTGCTCTTGCTTTGAGGACGCCTTTGAAAAGTCCTGGAAAGGCAAGAACATTATTGATTTGATTAGGATAATCACTACGGCCTGTGCCTACAATACTTGCTCCAGCTTTTTTAGCTAGTTTATAAGGAATCTCTGGGTCAGGATTTGCCATCGCAAAAACAATCGGATTCTTATGCATAGTAGTAATCATATCTTCTGTCAGAATATTCTTTGCACTGACACCAATAAAAACATCTTTGTCTTGTATTAAAGCACTTAAAGATTTATCATCACTTGAAGTAATGACACCTTCATCTAATAATTCTTGAACGGAGAAGTCATAATCTTCATAATGTCGATAAGAACATACCCCTTCTAACGAGTAACCGTAAATGTTGCTGACACCAACCTTATGCAGTAGTCTAGCGATATTACCACCTGCTGCGCCTAATCCACTGATGACAACGTGAAGTTTTGAGATATCTTTTTTATTTAATCTACAAGCATTCATTAGCGCAGCCAAGGTTACAATAGAGGTGCCGTGTTGGTCATCATGAAATACAGGTATATCTAGGCGTTTTTTAAGTTCTCGTTCAATGATGATACAGTTAGGAGCACTAATATCTTCTAAGTTGATGCCTCCAAAAGAAGGAGCCAAATGGGTGATGATGTCAATAATGTTATCTGGTTCTTGGGTATCTAATACAATAGGAAAGGCATCAATATCGGCAAACGTTTTAAACAGAACAGCTTTGCCTTCCATAACAGGTAATGCTGCATCTGGACCAATATTACCTAATCCAAGAACGGCAGATCCATCACTAATAACAGCAACCATATTGCCTTTAGATGTATATTTATAGACATCAGCTTTATTCACAGAAATGGCTTTTGATGCTTCTGCGACATGAGGAGAATATACCAAAGATAAATCTTCTTGGGAATCAACATCAACTGTTGCATGCATGGCTATTTTACCAGGATGTTTTTGATGTAATGCTAAACTGTCTATTTTAGGATTACGCATTGGCATCTCCTTTAAATATGTTTTTACCGTGTACATCATAGGCTACAAAGCATGGAAATGATTCTACAGTTAATTCACGGATTGCTTCTGGACCTAAGTCTTCATACATAATAATTTTACTGTTTTTAATGCGGCTAGATAATAAAGCTCCTGCACCGCCAGTTGCAATTAAGTATGACGCGTTATGTTCAATCATTGCATGACGAAAGTCTTCAGAGCGATCACCTTTACCAATCATTAGTTTAACGCCTCTAGCCATCAACTCAGGCGCCATAGCATCCATGCGATAACTCGATGTTGGACCACTTGCACCGACTGCTTGATTGGGCTTATTTGGAGTTGGTCCTACATAAAAGATGACGGCACCTTCTAAGTTAAATTGAGGATTCTTTTCTTTTAATAATCGAAGATGAGCTTGATCTCTCGCAGTATAGATAGTCCCGCTAATCAGTACTTTATCACCAACATGTAGTTGTTTAATATCATCATCTGTTATCGGGGGCGTTAAATGAATCATATGATCACCTCTTTGTGGCGAGATGAGTGACATTGTATATTGATTGCCACAGGTAATGACGCAATATGCATAGGATGATAGTTAGCTTTTACAGCTAAACAGGTTGTTTCTCCACCAACTCCCATAGGGCCAACACCTAAGGCATTGATTTCTTCTAAAAGCTCTTGCTCAAGTTGATGTAGTATAGGATCAGGGTTATGATCATCCAAATCACGTAACAATGCTTCTTTAGCTAAAAGCGCGCTTTTTTCAAAATTACCTCCAATACCAAGGCCCACAATGATTGGAGGACATGGCTTACCGCCAGCATTAAATACTGTATCTAGAACTAATTGCTTAATACCTTCTAAGCCTTCAGCAGGTGTAAGCATCTTAACAATACTCATATTTTCACTTCCGCCACCTTTAGCAGCCATTTTTAAGGTGATTTTATCACCATCAACAAGCTTCGTATGGATAATGGCTGGGGTATTATCTCCTGTGTTTTTCCGGTTAAAAGGATGATTCACCATACTCTTACGTAAGTACCCTTTCTCATATCCTTCGCGAACACCTTGATTAATGGCATTATTTAGATTACCCTTGATATGAACATCTTGACCAATCTCTAAAAAGACAACGACTACACCTGTATCTTGACACAGTGGTGCTTGATTTGTATCAGCAATTTTGGCATTTTCAATAATATCATCTAAAATAGAAGAAGCAACTTGGTTACTTTCTTTACTTTTTGCTTTTTGAATTAACTGCAAAAGCGAATGATCAAGATGATAATTGATTTCGATAACACTTTTTCGAATAATATCAGTAATTTGGGATGCGTCTACTTCACGCATAGAATCACTCCTTTGTATGACACTCACAGTATACCACAAGTAGGGTTCTTTGTAATTAAGGAAAAAGAAGAAAAAATAAAAAATAAAATAACTTGATTATCTAAGATTTGTTTGATATAATTACTATCGCGAATAAACTTACTATGGGTAACACCATGGCGGAAGGAGTCGAATCATATGAAAAAAGGAATACATCCAGAGTATAAAACGGTGACAGTCACGTGTACAACTTGTGGAAATACATTTGAAACAGGTAGTGTACTTGATGAGATACGTGTTGATACGTGTTCAAATTGCCATCCATTCTATACTGGTAAGCAGAAATTTGGTAAAGCTGCTGGACGTGTTGAACGCTTTAATAGACGTTACAAACGAAAAGAAAAATCAGAATAAAAGAGTCGCTTTATGCGACTTTTTTTATTATATATACAGAAACGATAAAAAAAATTTAATGTTTTATTGATTTTATCGTTGGGGCGTGATATATTTTTAGTAACAACCGATTGGAGGAAGTACTATTATGGGAGAATTTGTTTTAAAAAACAGAGATTATTTATTGTTATTTATTGGAGGTTTAATATCGAATCTAGGGACGCATATGTATAACTTTGCAATAAGTCTTTATATCCTCAGTATTACAAAAAGCCCAGGAATTCAAGGATTATATCTTGCTACGGGAGGCGTTGTATTCTTTGCGGTATCTATTTTTTCAGGTGCCCTCGTGGATCAAATGGATAAAACAAAAGTGGTGTATGTCACTGATTTTATTGGGGGAATAACAGTCTTAATTGCCACTTATTTTATCTATTTAGATATCTCATTAACAGTGACGTTAATAACACTTTTCTCAACAAGTGTAGTCCTAGGGTTTAATAGTGCCATGTTTAATCCTGCCGCATCATCTCTACCCGCACACATATTAGAAGATGATCAAATGCAACAAAATAGTTCTTTACGTATGGGAATGTTTGCACTTTATGGCATATTGGGTGTTGTTTTTGGGGGGCTAATGTATGATCTTTTACAAATTGAATATTTAATGCTTGTTAATGCTATAAGTTTTCTGTTATCAAGTTTTAGTGAGTTCTTTATTAAAACGAAGACCATTACAGAACGGATTAAATTATCAGTTAAAGAAACACTTGTTAAAGTAAAAGAAGGATTAAACTATTTATACCAATTAAAACCTATTTTCTATATGGTCTCATTTGCAAGTTTAGTTAACTTTTTCACAATACCAGTGATATCAAACGGATCTCCATATTTATTTGAAATTGTACTTCAAAAACCAGCGATTTATTTATCGGTAATTAGTGGTGTATTCCCAGTTGGTATCATGATTACAAGTATATATCTTGGGACTAAACCGCAGGCGGAAAAAATCAGCCGGCAGTTATTTTTCGGATTTCGAGGAATGGCAGTATTGTTTGCTATCTTTACAGTTAATGTATTCTTAATCGTAAACGGACTAATTCCATTTAATGTATTTATAATAGTAACCTCATTAACCATGTTAATTATGGGAATCGTTAATGGATTTATCAATGTGCCATTTAATACTGCAATTATGATAACTGTAGATAAAAGTATGATGGGACGAACATTTAGTGTTATAACTATTATTTCAAATGGATTAACACCAATTGCGCTTGCTTTAGGTGGATTTGTTATTCAGTGGTTCGGATTAATGATTTTATTCTATGTTGCAATGGCAGCAATTCTTGTATCGGGATATGTTATTACCCATAATAAATATATTAAACAACTGTAGTCGTTTATCTAGATTTAGAGATTGGAGAAATATATGCTAGGTATTATTGCCCAAAGGAAGTCAACAAGAACATTCCAAAAACGTGCACTGTCTAAAGAGGATATAAAACTAACGAAGACAATTTTGGACCATGTAAAGTCCGAGGAACGTCCATTCAAGCAGGATGTAGACTTTTTCTTTCAAGAAAATAAGACTCATCAACAGGGAAAGATTGGGACCTATGGATTTATTAAACATCCTCCGGCATTTATTGGTGGGGTTGTAGAAAACACGCTAAAAGGTATGGTAGACTATGGATTTCTTTTTGAACAAGTTATTTTAGCGTTGACACTATCTAATTTAGGTACCGTATGGTTAGGTGGTACGTTCCATCGTAATCAATTTCACATACCTGTTGAAGAACAGAAGATTATCCCAGCCATTTCACCTGTTGGATATAGTGCCTCTAAGTCATTAAGAGAAAAGATTATCCGTAAAGTTAGTAATGCAGACAACCGTAAACCATTGAGTGAACTCTTTTTCTTAGGAGAATCACTAGAGGCTGTACCTCAGGCCCATCCTTACCTTCAGTATCTTAAGGCAGTACGACTAGCTCCAAGTGCGTCTAATAAACAACCATGGCGTATTGTGTTAGATAATGATACTTTCTATCTTTTCTTAGATCGCACAAAAAGCTATGGTAATTCATTAGCAATTGATATACAAGCGATAGATATTGGTATTGCGCTATCTTACCTATATGTATCATTAATTGGTGATGACAAGTTGATTTCATTTGTATATACGTGTCCATTAGACATTGATGAATGGGAGTATATTATAGGTTTAAAGATAATATAGATATAAAAAAGTCCACAAATGTGTGGACTTTTTCTTTGTTTTATTGATTATAGAAAGTCTGTTTATGGAAGGCAGTATGAAGTAACTTACCTGCTTTTTTACTACCGGGTTCTTCAAGATATTCATCATATAGATTCTTAATATAATCATTAAAGATTGTACGATCAGCTATATCTTGTTCTTTTAGGGCAGCTTTTCGTTTTGCTTGAATATCTACATAATCTTGAATTCTAGCGGGTTGAATTGGTTGTCCACCTTCATCAACACATCCAAATTCATGTGTCGCAAACTCAATTAAGTGATATTTTTTACGACTAGTATGAATTCTTTCTAGGAACTCTTGAATATTCAAGATACCGGTAACAGCAGCAACTTGTATTTCTTGATTATTCAAAGTAAATGTTGCTTCATAGGCATTATCAATGTTTCTAACTTTCGTAAAGTCTAACGTAACTTTATCTTTTTCTAGTAAACTATTTACGGCATCTAAAGTACCTTGAAGTGATGATTTTGCGTCTGTGAAAAAGTAAGGTGTATCATCAAACTCGCTTAAGCGACCAAAGGCTTCACTATCCTCTATATCAAATAAGTTGATTCCTTTTCGTTTTAATAAACGGCCATACTCACGTGTTGTTAAGACATGATCAACATCTCTGATTCCGCCAAATTGCATGTTATCACGTTTTGCTTCATCCTTTTTAGCAATTGATGGAACAATTGAGACGAACGAGATATTCTCTTTTTCGTAGCCAATCTTTTCTGCATAGTAATGTTTAGAGATTGCCCCAGCCATCTGTTGAGGTGTTTTTGTACTTGTAAGATGCGGTACATAATCTGTTTTATATTGTTCGACATAGTTTACGAAACTATGAGAGCAACTAGTCAACATTGGTAATGGTCCATCTTGTTCAAAACGATTTATGAGTTCTTTGGCTTGCTCGATTTTTGTTAATTTATTCGCTAAATCTGGATCCACAATGTCATTGACACCAACATGTTTTAATGAGGTATACATTTTCTTTTCAACATTCATACCAATTGGAGCACCGAACTCTTCACCTAGTGCTACTGTAACGGCTGGATGAATGGTAACGATCACGGTTTTATTAGGATCTTCTAAATCATCCATTACAACATCAATTTCAGATTGTTCTTTAATCGCAGCGACTGGACATGCTGTAATACATGCACCACAATTGATACATCCGCTATCTTCCATCGCATGGAAGTTTGCTGGGCCAACATAGGTTCCATTTCCACGATCATTAAAGTCTAAGATATCAAGTCCTGTCTTTTCGTGACAAGCATTAATACAACGTCCGCATAAGATACATTTTCCACTATCTAATACAATGGTGTTAGATGAATCATTGATACGGCGTGGTTTTTTAAAGAAATCTGTGCTTTCGCCATAAGGATTTTCAACTTGGTAACGCCGCATTAAATCGAGAAATTCACACGATTGTTCACGTTCACATGCCCAACATTCAAAGATATGGTTACTAGCTAATAATTCAAGGTTTTGGCGAACTGAATCAGTGATTTTCTTATTTTTCGTTGTGATTTTCATCCCGTCGTAAATGGCTAATGCACAAGAGTTTGATAGGCCTCCTCTTGCGCCCTCAACTTCGACAACACACATACGACAAGCACTTGTTTCATTAATATCTTTTAAGAAGCAGAGTCTCGGTACGTTTATTCCAATTGATTCTGCCGCTTGCATAGCTGTATAATTTTCAGGTACAGTGACTTCTTTACCATTTATTGTAAGCGTAACATTTTTCATTTTGTAAGCCTCCTATACACTAATGATTGCATCAACAGGACAGACGTTTTTACAAACACCACATTTGATGCATTCTTCTGTATCGATAACATGTAATTCTTTAACACTACCAGAGATACAATCGACTGGACAGTTACGAGCACATTTTGTACATCCAATACAGTCATCAGTAATAAATAAGTTAATGAGTGGTTTACATACACCACCTGGACATTTTTTATCAACAACATGTGCTTCAAATTCATCTCTAAAGCCATTTAACATTGATAATACAGGGTTTGGTGCCGATTGTCCTAATCCACAAAGCGAGGATCCTTTAACCATTTGTGCTAAAGATTCAAGTTTATCTAAATCTTCTAAGGTACCATGACCTGATGAAATAACATTAAGTAACTCAAGCATTTTTTTCGTTCCTTCACGACAGGGGGTACATTTACCACATGATTCATCAACCGTAAACTCTAAATAGAATCGACAGATATCAACAAGACAAGCATCTTCATCGATAACAACCATTCCACCTGAACCCATCATTGAACCAGCTTCGATAAGCGTTTCATATTCGATTGATAGGTCAATCATACTTTCCGGAATAGCCCCGCCAGATGGTCCACCTGTTTGAATAGCCTTTAAAGCTTTATTCTTTGGAATTCCGCCACCTATTTCATAAATAACTTCACGGAGTGTCGTTCCCATAGGGACTTCTACTAAACCAGCATTTTTAATATTTCCACCTAAACTAAACACTTTGGTTCCTTTTGAATGCTCAGTTCCAATTTTACTGAACCAATCTGCCCCTTTAAAGATGACTTGAGGGATATTAGCTAATGTTTCAACATTGTTAATGATGGTTGGTTTACCCCATAGTCCTTTTGCGGCAGGATATGGTGGTTTGTTACGAGACATTCCTCGTCCACCTTCAATTGATGCAATTAATGCTGTTTCTTCACCACATACAAATGCACCAGCTCCTAAGCGGAGTTCGATATCAAAACTAAAGTCAGTGCCAAATATATTTTCACCTAGTAATCCTAGATCTTTTGCTTGTTTGATGGCATTACGTAATTTCTTAATGGCTGTTGGGTACTCAATACGTACATAGATAAATCCTTTGTTTGCACCAATCGCATACCCACCAATCATTAACCCTTCTAAAATACTATGAGGATCTCCTTCGAGTAATGCCCGATCCATGAAGGCACCTGGATCGCCTTCATCTGCGTTACATATAATATATTTTTGATCCGCATCGTTTTCATATGCAAATTGCCATTTACGTCCAGTTGGGAAACCGCCACCCCCACGACCACGCAATCCAGAATGTAGCATTTCTTGAATAACCTCTTTTGGGGACATTTCAAGTAATACTTTTCCTAAACTGCGATATCCATTACGTGCGATATACTCTTCAATATCGTCGGGATTGATTAAACCACAGTTTCTTAGGGCAACACGTGTTTGTTTAGAATAA
Organism: Candidatus Izemoplasma sp.; assembly: GCA_036172455.1. Lineage (NCBI taxonomy): Bacteria > Bacillati > Mycoplasmatota > Mollicutes > Candidatus Izemoplasmatales > Candidatus Izemoplasmataceae > Candidatus Izemoplasma > Candidatus Izemoplasma sp. The sequence goes on along the minus strand of JAXKVY010000006.1, from coordinate 42,538 downwards.
AAGCGAATTTCATCAAAAGCTTTTATTTCTTTTTTATCGGTTAATGTCTCTTCAAAGATTAAATCTTCAACGAGGCGTCCCTTGTATAAATGTTCATCAACAATCTTTTTAATGTCCTTTTCTTTAACTTGGGCATAAAAGACTCCTTCAGGGTATACAATAACAAATGGACCTTGTTCACACAGTCCAACACACCCTGTGTTGACAATTTTAATTTCATCGCGGATTCCGTGAGTCTCTAAGTGTTTTTCAAATTCAGCACGAAAGGTGTGCGCACCTCGAGAAATACAGTTTGATCCGCTACAGATTAAAACATGAGCTCTTTCTAACATTCGTAATCACCTTATACTCTAAATTTACCGATGATGTTATCCTTAACGATCTTACCACCGAGTATATGTTCGTCTATAATTCTTTGGGCAACGTCTTCATCAACTTTACAATATGTTGTACGTTTGTCGCCTTCAAGCACCTCTACAATTGGTTCAATTGCGCATTCACCAATACAACCGACTGGTGTAACGGTGATATTTTCGATATCACGTTCAGCAATTTCCTCAACAAATTTATTCATGACAGGGCGTGCACCTGCGCTAATACCGCATGTTGCCATCCCTACTAAGATACGTGTACCATCTTGCTTGTCCCGCATTGTAACTTTTCTTTGCGCTTTCTCACGAATCTTTTTTAAATCATCTAATGATTTCATTTTGTTTCCTCCTTTTGGATTGAAAGTAGTCCTTCTTTTATATTGTTTTTAATCCATAAAATGACATTATAATCAGTGATTGGTACATCATTGAGTATTTGTTTGACTTCACGAGAGTCAAAGTAATAGGTTTGATGATCAATCATATGCACATATCTGATATCGATACCAGCATCATTCATTAATAAGACGGTAAGTGTTTCTTCAATGTCGCCAACTGGTGCGCGATTGATATGATCTCGTACAAACTCAGCTTTAATGAGTGTCCCTTCTTTTTCAATGGAATCGATTTGAAATGTGCCCCCTGTTAATTCGCAAGCGAGTTTGAATAGTGAGATACCGAGGCCCACTTTACGAGTCGTTCGTGTTGTAAAAAAAGGGTCAGACACTTGCGAGAGTGTTTTCTTATTCATCCCGTGACCATCATCAGTAATAGTGATGGTGTAGGTATTTTGCGTTGTACTTTCTTCTATAGTAATCTCAATGAGTGATGCGTTCGCACTGATTGAGTTTTCACAAATATCTAAAATATGCAAGGAAAGTTCATTCATTTTTTGTGCCCCCTTTAAAGTAATCAAAGAAGGCATCTATTGATTTCTCTGCTAGTTCTAAATACTCAATACGTTCAGAAATCGACATTAAAGTATGTGAATCAGAATTAGAGAGAGTTATATACTGTTTATATTGGGGATATTTTTTTAAAAATGCTGTTTTGTGTTGTGGTTCAATTTCAATACCGTCAAAAAGATAGTCGTCAAGTGAATAATTATTTAGGACAGACTTACTCGGACGATTGATGTGCGCAAAGAGTGCAATACCATCAAGTGATTTCACTTGTCGATAGAGTACCTTGTAGGGCAACGTTGATGTTAATAAGCCTTTTTTGACTGTTCCGATAGGGTTGTCGTAAATATCTGTAATAATTTGGTCATCAGGTGTAAAGTGTGTAAATGTATCGGTTAAATACCCTTGAATAAACTGATTAAATATCTCTGCATCATTGAATGTACGAAAGTAACATAGGACGTCAAAGCCTTCTTTCACAGTAACTTCTACACCCGGTACAAAAATAAAATCATACGATGTTTCAATGTTTTTGACAGTTTGGAGTTGTAGTAAGCAATTATGATCTGTAATCGCGATAAAATCGAGATTTTTTAACATTGCCATGTTTAAAATGTTATTTGGTGTCATAAATTCATCACCATCAGGTGATAGTACGGAATGAATATGCAAGTCATAATAACATTTCATTTTAATTACTCCAAACTCGCAAGTTGTTTAATAATATCTGCGGTAGATAAAGGGGTAATAAAGAGTGACAAATTCAAATCATTTGCGCGAGTAATGATATCAGGTTTAATCTTAGCGTTGTGTGTAAAAATTACAGCGCTTAGATCAAGTAAACTCGCAACACCCAAAACATTGATGTTATTTAATACAGTGATTAAGACGTCATGCTCTTCAGCATAGCCAATTACATGACTCAGCAAATCAGATGCAAAGAGTTTATTAATTGTTTGCGTATCATTACTATCTTCATTAACTAGGGTTAACGCCTTATGATTGTTAAGGTCATTCACTGTCAACGTGATCATCTCCTATATCGAATCGCATACACAGTTTTGTACCTTCTTTCGATGAGGTCAAGTGCATCTCATCTGAGACTGCTTCAATATTAGGCAAGCCCATTCCAGCACCAAAGCCATTCTCAATTGCGTAGGAACTAGCTGTTGAGAATCCTGCCGCTTTTGCAAGTTCGATATCCTCAATACCAGGGCCTTTATCTTCGAATGTAAGCGTAACATGATCATCATTGAGATCGAATATTACTGTTCCACCATAAGAATGAATTACAACATTAATCTCAGCTTCATAAACTCCAATTGTAACACGTTTGATAAAGTGACTCGGAAATCCTTCGAGTTTTAGTATACGTTTGGTCGTACTTGCGACAGTACCAGCATTAGCGATATCATTTCGCTCAATGACAAACTCTTTATGAATACGGGCGTTTTTAGTGGTTTTCTTCAAGCACGGATTCATAACTTTTCACACCGTTCATGAATAATAAGCCACTTGTCCGGTACATAGTTAAATCAGTACCGATTAAAGTGATTCCCAGTTCATCTGCAAGTTCAATAACTTGTTTCGTTGGTGTTTTACCACGTACAAAGATGATTGTTTCTAAATCAAGTATTTCTGCTGTACGTAATGCTTGATTGGTAACAAGTCCTGTAACCAGGGCACCGTGCGCTCCTATGTGACTAGGCATTTGCTTTAAAAGCATCAATGCATCACTCATTAAATCACAAACAAACGCATAATTAATTTCTTTGACGCATCGTGGGCACTCTAAGTTGAACTGTTTTGCATCAATTAAGTCTAATACAGCATTCAATTCCATCTATTTTCGCCTACCTTTTAAGACTTTTTTCACTTTTTCGACTGACATTTCGCCTATAACTTCTTCACCAATTGACATAACTGGTGCCATACCACATGTACCAATGCAACGAATAGCATCTAATGAGAATTCTCCATCCTCTGTGGTTTCTCCCACATCAATACCAAGTTCTTTTTTCACTGTATCAAGTATGATTTGTGCACCACGCACATAACATGGTGTACCTAAACAAACACCGATAGTTTCTTTTCCTTTTGGTGTTTGTGAGAAACTAGAATAGAATGTAACTACACCATTAATCTCAGCAATGGTGACACCTGTTTCTCGTGAAATAAGTTTTTGAACTTCTAATGGGATACACCCGAATATTTGTTGAGCATCGTGCAGTATTGGCATTAATGGACCAGGGTTTTTCATGTGTTGGTCGATAGCGCTCAATAACGCGCTCTCATTTTCTTTTGATATTTCAATAGTTCTACCCATAATCTTCTCCTCTATTAATATCATTATATATGTTTATTTTCCAAACAATTATAACATATATATAGGCTTTTATAAAGCCTGTATATTATAATAGTTCTATATATTCAAAACTGCTATAAATAGGGTTTTACCTTTATCTAAGCGATCAATAATAGATGCATAATAGTATTATCTTTTATAGATAATTAATAAAAAAATAATTTGCTATACGAATTAACTGAATAATTCTTATATCAGGCTATATTTTTTTAAAAAATTATGTTATTGTTGTATATATAAAAACTAGGTGGTGTTGTGATGTATTTAAATCAAAAACCAGGGTGGATTGAAGTTGTCTGTGGACCCATGTTCGCAGGAAAAACAGAAGAACTCCTCAGGCGTGTCAGACGCTTAGAATATGCTAAGAAGAATATTGTTGTATTTAAGCCGTCAATAGATGACCGTTATGCCGATAATGAGGTAGTTTCGCATAATAATAGTCGTACAAAATCAGTTAATATTTCCTATGCAAGACAGATATTTGAGCACATAGATAAAGATACTGATGTTGTTGCGATTGATGAAATCCAGTTTTTAGATGAAGAAGTGGTTAAGATTGTTGATTTTTTAGCAAGCAAAAAAATCCGCGTTATTGTGAGTGGATTAGATAAAGATTTTCGTGGTGAACCATTTTCATTTATGCCAAAATTATTGGCTATTGCAGAATATGTAACAAAGTTAACAGCAATTTGTGTAAGTTGTGGCCGTCCTGCAACAAGAACTCAACGTTTAGTAAATGGAAAGCCAGCAAAATATAAAGATCCTATTGTTCTTATAGGAGCTGAAGAAAGTTACGAAGCAAGATGTCGAAAATGTCATAAGGTTTACCGTAAACCAAGACCTTATAAGAATGAAATAAAATCATGACAAAAGATGAGCAGTACATGCAAATAGCTATTGAAGAAGCTGAAAAAGCCAAAGCTCTAGATGAAGTACCTATAGGAGCTGTTATTGTCTGTGGTGATCAAATTATTGCTAGAGCTCATAATCTAAGGGAACGAGATAACAGAGCCATTGGTCACGCTGAAATTCTAGCAATAGAAAAGGCAAATCAGATATTGCAGAGTTGGAGACTTGACACGTGCGATTTGTATGTTACAATTGAACCGTGTCCAATGTGTGCAGGAGCAATAATACAATCGCGGATAAAGCGCGTAGTTTACGGCGCTAAGGACTATAAATCAGGTGTGCATGAAAGTGTTATGAATCTCTTTGAATATCCCTTTAACCATCAGGTTGAAGTTGTCTCTGGAGTATTAGAACATAAATGTACAAACATATTAAAAACGTTTTTTAAAGAGTTACGTAAAAGATGATAATGATATCTCTCATTAATCATCTCCATTCAATAGGTGGTGACGAATTAGGTCAGGTCGGGAACGAAGCAGCCTTAAGTTTTCTGTCTATGTGGGTGGGGGTGCTTAATGGGAGATGTTTTTTTTAAGCTTGACATAAATATTGCTATATAGTAATATTACTGTATAAGAATATATTTAGGTGTGATAAAAATGAACCAATTTGAGGTAATAAAGTTGTTGAGTGACGAGACCAGATTTCAGATGTTTATGAAATTGATGGATTACGAAGAATTATATGTCTCTGAGTTTCTTGATTTGCTTCACTTAAAACAGGCTAATGTTTCTAAACATTTGAAAAAACTACGGGATGCAGAAATTGTTGAAGGAGTACGTGAGAAGAATCTAGTAAAATACCATATTAAAGAGTCTTTTTTGGAAAACCACTTACTACTCATAAAATATCTTCTAACATAATACAAAAAGGGTGGAAATAATGAGAAAAAAATATATATTTTTAGACTTAGATGGTACCATTATAGATCACGACACTAATAGTATTCCTCAATTAACACGTGACTCTATACAATTAGCTCAAGAAAATGGACATGAAGTTATCATCGCTACAGGTAGACCTAAAGCGCTATTTTATGATGTTGAAAAGGAGTTAGGAATTCACTCCTATATTGCAAATAATGGGCGAATTGTTGTCTATCACGAAAATATGATTTTCAGTGATCCTATCCCAAAAGAAATCTTAGATAAATTAGTCCAGTTAGCAAAACAAGAAGAGATTGATATAGCTTATGAAGGCCATGAGATTTTTGCTTTAGAGTCACGCTACAATAATCTGAGCAAAAAGTTCAGTAGAAGGTTTCATCTTGATGATCCTGTTTATATACCAGGTTTTTATAAATCACATGCTGTATATCAGGTCATTATGTATTATGATAAAGATGACTATAAAAGGTTTGAAACATTAATTCCTGAACTGGGCTTTCATTATTCATGTGAGTATGGTCTTGACGTTAATATGAGATCTGGATTAAAAGAAATTGGTGTAAAAAAAGTCATTGAACATTTAGGGGTGTCTATAGAAGATACTATTGCAATTGGGGATGGGTATAATGACATCACTATGTTAGAAACTGTTAACTTAGGTATCGCGATGAAGGATGCGCCAAATGCTTTAAAAGAAGTTGCTGATTTTATTACAGATAGCGCCGGTAATGGTGGTATTTATCACGCCTTTAAACGCTATAATATTATATAAAATAGACGGAAATCTTTAAAGATTACCGTCTATTTTAGTATAAAGTTTGAACCAAGCTTTCACGCCGTTATTTACATTTCTAATACCATAATCTGCTTCATGAGCCGTCAATATTTCACTCACTAAGTATAGCCCAACACCACTGCCTTTTGTATGCTTTTGCATATTTTGGGTTTGTTTAATACGGTAAAATGGTATCCATATATTGTCTAATTCTTTTTCATTAATGTTGATGCCATAATTAGTTAGCTCATAATAGACATAGTTTTCATGTTCACTAATTTCAATGTAAATTCTTTCAGTAGGGGGTGTGTACTTAATCGCGTTCGTTAAGAAGTTTGAAATAACACGTTTAATAAGTTTCTCATCCGCAAAGACTATTACCTGATCTTGAATATTGATATCCAAGTCGAATTGGTCTTTTTTTATAGTGTGTTCAAATTCTTTTAAAAAGTCTAGTGTTACTTTAGAAATATCAAAGTGCGTCTTCTCAAGGACGGTTTCAGCGTTATCCAAACGATAGATCTGCAGCATATCTTGAATCATTAAAGAGGACTTACTTATCTCATCTAAGACATTTTCAAGCTCGCCGTCTATATCTTTTTTTGCGATAATATCATCTAAGATTCCTTGAATTATGACTTGCATAATCATTAAGGGTGTCTTTAACTCATGAGAGATTGATGATACTAAGCGTTTTTTTAGCAATACTTGTTTAGATTGCTCTTCATAAAGTTCAGTGAGTTCTTTATTTTTAGCATTAATAGCCGCAAGAGTCTCTTTTAAGTTCCGTGTGATTAAGTTAATACTTCGAGATAAAGAAGCATGTTCGCGGTTATTATATTCGTTTGCTTCTACGTTAAAGTTTAATTGGGCAATTTCTCGTGTAACAGCTTCGATTTTTTTAGTTGGTTTCGATATGATACTCGATAAACGAAAACTCCATAAAAATATAATCGCAATAGCTGTTGCGTAGACATAGTAATTGTAAGATGAAACAATTGAGATAATATCATTGGTATCAGCAATTGGTATAATTGTGACAACACGTACCCAATCTAACTCATGAACAAAGACTAATGCATCTTCAGGGCCATCATTAGAACGGTACCAATAAGCGACTTCCCCTTCTTTGTATTCATACGCATGATTATTGAGATTAATCGCATCGTTTCTAAGTTTATTTATCTCCGTTTCAACCAATAAGTTTTCTTGAAACAAATAATTTAAGTTATTTGGCTTCTGAATGCTTGTTATTGTGCCCGAAATTGTAATACATGTTTCGTTTGAACACGCAATATTTGATTCATAAATTGTCATGTCATTAGTTTCAATTAAAGCTGCTGAATATAAAGACTCATTATATTCATAGATAGTAGCATCAATGGTATCACCGATACTGTAATCATAATTGTTTTCAGGGACTAATAAGGTATATAATGCTTCATCTTGTACATTATCAATGGTAATTGTATAGTTTGTAAACGTTGATTTTAAAATACGATATTGTCCATCTACAATAACACTGTAGGCGTTATTTTCTTGGGTGAAATTGTACATAATATCATAGGGGTCAGTATCGGGAGAATTTAAAGCATCTATGTAGTTTATTAAATCCGTCTGTATGTTATCAAATTCACTGTCGATATAATAGTTTTTAAAAAATTGGTTATTTAAAATTGATTGTAATAAAAAGAATGATGCGAACAAGAGGATAATGGTAAGCGTTAGCTGTGTTGATATACTGAGTTTACGAAATACTTTGGGAAAAAACTGGATACTATTTTTAGTTTGTTGTTTCACTCTATCAAGAAATTTCATCAGGCACCTCAAAGCGGTATCCTACACCAAAAACAGTCTTTATATAAGATGACTTATTTCCCAATATTTTTCTGAGTTTCCGAATATAGGTATCAACAATACGATCCTCGACATAGACATCGATACCCCAGACTTCATCAAGCAATAAGTTTCTTGAACAGATTTTACCAACGTGTTTTAAAAAGTAGGATAACAGATCAAATTCTGTTTTAGATAGCACAATTTCTTTATTATCTATATAGACCTTGTGGGTATCTAAATCAATCTTGACACCACCAGACGCTAACGTTCCAGATGTTTGCTGAGAACTCGTATCATCATTCAATCTATCTAGTAGATTGTTCACTTTTGCGACAAGTATTTTAGGATTGAAAGGCTTTGTTATATAGTCATCGACTTTGAGAGAATATCCTTTTAAGATGTCTTCTTCTTCGGATAGCGCACTCATCATAATTATTGGAACGTTGCTGCTTTCTCTAATAGTCTTTGCGACATCCCAACCATTCACATTTGGCATCATAATATCCAAACAGACAATATCAACTTGGTTTTGGCTGAATAATTGAAGTCCTCTAAAGCCATCTAAAGCACTTAATACAGTATAGTTTTCATTCGCAAAATAATTTGAGACAATACGATTAATCGTTGGTTCATCTTCAATAATTAAAACCGTTTTATCTTCCATGTTTTCACATCCAATTTACATTCTTTTGTTTCATTATACCTTAGTTTCTTGTAGAATAAAAGAATCACATGGTGATATGCTTTACTATTTAAAAAAATAGTAATAAAATATAACGTACAGGTGATATTTATGTATGAAGTAATTGTCGTCGGTGGAGGACATGCGGGTAGTGAAGCATGTTTAGCTGCTGCAAGAAAAGGTCATCAGACCTTATTGGTCACAGGTAATCTAGACATGATTGCCTCAATGCCGTGTAATCCATCGGTTGGTGGACCAGCGAAAGGTATTGTAGTAAGAGAAATAGATGCGCTTGGAGGAGAGATGGCAAGAAATGCCGATAAAACTCAAATTCAAATGCGTCTTTTAAACATATCTAAGGGTCCAGCCGTCAGGGCATTACGAGCACAAAGTGATAAGGTCCGATATTCAAAAGAAATGAAAGAAACCATATTTACCCAAGAGAATTTAGATGTCATCGAAGCCTATGTTGAGAAATTATTGTTTGAAAATAATCAAGTAATAGGAGTCAAATTAGCCAATGGAGACACTTATTTAGGAAAAAAGATTATCATTACTACAGGGACATACATGCAATCTAAAATCATGGTTGGAGACGTCTTTAAAAAAGAAGGACCTGATAAACAAAAACCATCACTTGGACTTAGTCCACAGCTAAGAGAACTTGGATTTGAGACACAGCGGTTGAAAACAGGAACACCGCCACGTGTAAAACGTGAAACAGTCGATTTTAGTAAAACTGTTGAGCATCCAGGAGATCCTATTGAACGTACGTTCAGTTATGATAATATTTATTATTATGATGTAGATAAACAATATTCATGTTATTTAACATATACGAGTCCACAAACGCATAATGTGATTAACAATAATTTAACCTTGTCATCAATGTATAGTGGTGCAGTTGAAGGTGTTGGGCCTAGATACTGTCCATCGATTGAGGATAAATTGGTACGATTTAAAGATAAAGCCCGTCATCAGATTTTCTTAGAACCCGAAAGTGAATCATTAGAAGAAATTTATGTTCAAGGCTTTTCAACCTCTATGCCACATGATATTCAAGAAAAAATGGTAAAATCTATTCCTGGATTAGAAAAAGCGGAAATTGTTCGCTATGCATATGCCATTGAGTATGATGCGATTGATCCAAGAGATTTGTATCCATCACTAGCAAGTAAACAGTATAATAACCTGTATTTTGCTGGACAGGTAAATGGGACAAGTGGGTATGAAGAAGCAGCTTGTCAAGGCCTTATGGCTGGAATTAACGCATCGTTAGACTTAGAAGGTAAAGAGCCCCTTGTATTAAAACGTAACGAGGCATATATAGGTGTATTAATTGATGATTTAGTGACAAAAGGCGTCGTTGATCCTTATCGATTACTAACATCAAGAGCGGAATACCGCTTACTATTACGCCATGATAATGCAGATATTCGTTTACGTCAATATGGATATGATATAGGTCTTATCACAGATGAAAAATATAAAAAATTTGTCGAGAAGTTGGCCGATATAAAAAGAGTTAAAGAAATGCTTAGTGACTATTTTATTACACCGAATAAAGAAACAAACGATTATATCTTAGAGATTGGTTCTACTGAGTTAAGAAATAAGACAAATTTGTTGGGACTTCTAAAGCGTCCTGAAATCATGATAAACCATTTAAACCACTGGGTTGATCTCAGTGATTATTCTCAAGAGGTACTGGAACAAGTGGAGATTGATAGTAAGTATGAAGGTTATATTAAAAAAGCCGAAAAACAAGCTGAAAAAATGTTGAAAATGGAGACTGTTAAGATTCCATCAGATATCGATTATGATGCGATCCATAATTTAGCTTTAGAAGCCAAAGAGAAATTAAAAGATATCAAACCTCTTACGATTGGACAAGCATCTCGTATTAGTGGTGTAAATCCTGCGGATGTTTCTTTGTTGTTGGTACATATACAAACAAAAAAATAGCTTTTCAAAAGCTGTTTTTCTTATATTTTAAAATATTGATTAGTATGGTAAAATAGACCTAAGGTGATTTAAGCATGCAAGCATTTATACAAAAACTAGAAGCGATAGATATTCTGTTATCTAAAAAGCAAATCCAGCAATTTGAAGATTACTACCGATTGTTGGTTGAATGGAATCAAAAAGTAAATTTAACGGCCATCACATCCTATGATGAGGTACTTATGAAGCACTTCTATGATAGTATTATGATGGGCCAAATCATCACGCTGAACGATCAGAAGATATTAGATGTTGGCAGTGGTGCTGGATTTCCAAGCATTCCATTAAAGATAGTGTATCCGAATTTAGACGTTACGATTATTGATGCGTTAAATAAACGTATTACCTTTCTTAAAACGCTAACTAAAGAGTTAGGCTTAGAGGCAAGATTAATTCATGGACGAGCAGAATCATTTAAAGAGAAAGCAACCTATGACATTGTTACGGCTAGAGCCGTTGCGAACTTACAGATGCTGTCAGAGTTATGCATCCCTTTTGTCAAAAAAGATGGGGCATTTATTGTTTTAAAAGGTCCTAAGTTTGAAGATGAGTTAGCCCAAAGTCAAAAAGCATTTGATATCCTTGGCGTAACAGAAACGAAACGTTACTCATATCGTTTATTAGATGCAGAGCATATATTAATTCAATTTAAGAAAGTAAAAGAGACACCGGATAAGTATCCAAGAAGGTTTAAAAAGATTAAATCTAATCCACTATAAATGATAGGATTGTGATGATATGCAAAAAGATACCAAAAAGTATGAGTATAAGCAACTCGATCCATACAAGGCAACTTTAGAATTAGGACATCTAAAGTTAAAGACATTGTTAGTTAATCTATTAACAATGATTTTTGCGATTATTTTGGTTATTATTATGTATCACTTACGTGTTGATTCGAATTATTTCTTTACGTTTATAGGGTTTTTTGTTGTATTTTTCATTGTTAATTTAATCCTATACTCATACGATAATGATCGCTATAATAACTTGCGTATTGCCATGTATTTTAATACTATAGCACTCTTTTCAATTACAGCCGGGTTAGTGATTGTATTCCAAACACCAAGTGTGTTTACTACCCTTTTCTTAGCGTACGCTGTTATATTCATTTATCAAGATTATAAGGTTATGGTACTCAGTAATTTACTGGTATTTATATTTGGTTTTTTACTGGTAGTTAATTTTACCACTATCCTGGATATTCCTGGCAATGCAACCCCGCAAGTATTGTTAATTATTATCTTCTTGTTTGTGTTTGTTCTACTTTTAGCATTATCTTCTTATATCTTGATAAAACGTAAAATGTTTTTCTATAATCAATTAGCACATATTAAAGAATCGGAAATACGAAATATTGATATTTTAGAAGAATTACACGAAATTGTGGATCAAGATAAAATGGATGTTAAATCGTATTATGATGATGTTGAAGTCTTCACAGAAAAATTAGCTGAAAAACTTGAAATCGAAAATGTCTTTAAGCGCAAAATTGATGTGCTAAGACAATTAGATAAGAAGTCTTTGATGGAATTAAAAGATGATTTTCCAGAATATACCATCGAAGAAATTAAGCGGTTAAAATTACTAGAGTTAAGAGTCAGTCATAAAATGCGTAACCTAGCGATTAAAGCAAGTAAGACTAAAGATATAAACATTGATAAGAATGAGATATTTTCAGAATCGCAATTCAAATCATTTAACCATTCAGAAGATAGTATTTATGTTAAAATCATCTCATTTGTAGTGTTTTATGTCATGATCAAACAGGATAAACCCTATTTGAAGGAAATCCCAGAAGAAGTCATTCGTGATGTCATATTAAACTCCAAATATTTTTACAGTGTCAATCGAGACGTTCTCCAAGTATATTTAAAGAACAATGAGGTCTTTGACACAATTGTTAAGGATATTTTAAAGGGGGATAAAGATGAAAACATTACTTGATCGTATTCGACACAGTGAGTTCTTAACCTTTAATGAAGTGTTAAGATTAAAACTTATCTTAGTCACGTTTTTTATATCCATATTTGTAATATTAAGCTACATCTCAGCCCCATTTAGTAACGCCGATGATAATACTTTCTTGTTTGTCTCAATTGCATTTTCATTTTTGTTTTTATTAACCATCTTATTTATTGCTATTAATTCAAATCGTATCGCAATGCATCTTTCAATTATTACCATATTAGGGATTACATTTGCATTTGTAAATTCATCAAATTACTTCTATGGCTTTATCATGTTTTTTGTATCTTTAACAGTCATTATTTTTTATCATGATATTGTCACCTATCTATTGTATGGTGGATTAGTTACAGGCTATGGCGTTTTTTACATTATGACAAATGGTGAGTATATTGTTGGCACAAATAGTATCAGCACGTTGATTTCACAAGATACCTACTTAATTGTATTGATTGGATTCTACATTGTCTTTTTGATACAATTCATTGTCTCAGATAGTATTTATGAGAAGATGAATAATGAGTGGTTAACAATGAGCAAAATGTTGGATAAATATCAATCATTTAGTTCTCGATATTTAGACGACCTTATGGAAAAAAATAAAGAGAAGCCAGTGTATGAAAGTGGAAAATTCCAACAAACTGTAAACGAATTAAGTACTTTTATTAATGAGTTTTTTGAAGACGAAGGCGATAAAATAGCTGAAGTTGTAGAATATTACTTCTTTTTACACTCACAAGATATTGATGAAATCATTGCGAGTGATAAAGGCACTAAATTAGCAAAACGTTATGCTAAACAGTTTAAAAAGTACATGTTAAATGATGATACAGAAATGAGTGCATTACTGTATGATTTTGCAACATTATTTAAGGACACCCCAGAGTATTCTGAATCGCGGTATCAATATCATTTATCCGATTTATTTGATGATCGCATTAATAAATTAATCGCATTAGCATTTTTATACAAATACTTAAAAAATGAAATGACGCAATTTGATAAATATGGTTCAGCTAAGAGGGTCTTATCGCATGAAGAAATCACTGAGCTATTCATCTCAAAAGAGTTTAGAGAATTTTTATCCTTTGAACTTGTTAATTTCTACCTAGACAATCAAGAAATATTTAGAGAACACCTTTAATCAAGTTATCCACATTTTTTGTGGATAACTTGTCATCATTTGAACTATAAAAAAATGAACTTATGTGATAAAATAATAGATACTTCAGAAACTGTGAAGTATCTATTTTTAAGGTGGGTTTTAGATGGGAAAAATTTTATCAATTAGTAACCAAAAAGGCGGCGTTGGAAAAACCACAACCAGCGTTAATTTAGCAAGCTCGTTATCCTATTTAGGTAAACGAGTTCTTTTAGTAGATGTTGATCACCAAGCAAATGCAACCACTTACCTGGGTATTAACCGCGCTAATCTAGATTATACTGTCGCAGATATATTTTTGGAAAATGCAAATATTAATGACATCATACAAAAAGTTGATAGTGTTGAAGTAGATATTATTCCAGCACGTTATGAGTTAGGTAATATTAGTCAATTTCTGCTTTCACATGATAATAAGGACTACATCTTATCAAATGCATTAGAGTCAGTGAGAGACAATTATGACTATATCATTATAGATTGTCCCCCATCCTTAGGTGTGGTTACGATTAATGCTTTAGTTGCATCAGATAGTGTTTTAATTCCTGTGCAATGTGAATTTTTAGCACTAGATGGATTAACACAGTTATTGAATACCATTCGAGTAATACAAAAGAAACAGAAGTTTAATCAACGGTCACTCACTATTGAAGGGGTATTACTCACTATGTTAGATACACGGAGTAACATCGGGTATGAAGTTATTAATGAAGTGAGGACATATTTTAAAGAAAAAGTCTTTAAAACGATCATACCAAGAAATGTAAAATGCTCAGTTGCACCATCTCATGGATTGCCAGTTACCGAGTTTTCTCCCAACTCTAAAGGATCATTAAGCTATAAAAATCTCGCGAAAGAAATGGTTTCCATAAGTGAAAGATAAAAATAATTTAGGGAGAACGTTCAGTGATCTTATTGCGGAGAATGAGACATATGTGACTGGTAATGAAGAAATTGTCGATGTATCGATAGATGAAATCAAGGCAAATCCGGGGCAACCTAGAACGGTTTTTGATGAGCTTAAGTTGAAAGAGTTGGCAAATTCTATCAAGCAACATGGGATTTTACAACCGATCATTCTCAAACCAGCTGCACAAGGATATATTTTAGTCGCAGGTGAAAGACGAGTTCGAGCAGCTGAATTAGCTGGCTTAAAAGAAGTGCCAGCGATTGTTCGTGAATATAATGAAAAGTATTTACCTGAACTAGCAATGCTTGAGAATATTCAAAGAGAAGATTTATCACCAATTGAAGAAGCAATTGCATTCCAAAAAATAATTGAAAATACACATATTACCCATCAAGAACTTGGTGAAAAAATTGGTAAAAGTCGTGTATATGTTACTAATATTATCGGCTTATTAAATTTACCTACTGTAGTTATGGATGCTGTAAATACTGAAGAAATTAGCATGGGACATGCACGTGCATTAAGTAAGCTTAATAATTTGAACTTTTGTCTAGAATTATTTGCGCGTATTAAACAAGAACATTTAACTGTTAGAGATACAGAAAGTATTATTAGAAAATATAAAACCAATGATGAAGATATTATTTCTGAGGAGACACTCAATAAAGCGAAACGGTTTATAAGTTCACGATTTAATGATATAAAAGTATCAGTGAAGCACAATAAAATTACTATGAGATACAAAACAGAAAAGCAATTACAAAAAATAATAAATTCATTTAAGGATGAGTGATAATTATGTTAAGTATTGGTGATTCAATTGCCCAACTAGTGAGTGAGTATACACAACTCAATGAGACACTAGCTAAAATTACTGTGACTGGAATAATGATAGTCGTATGGATTATTATAGGTATGATAGCCTCAAAAATTCTATCCATCATTATTTCTAAATCATTAAAAGTTAAGAATAGTAATCCTGCAAGAGCAGAAACAGTAGCAAATTTGCTCTCGAGTGTGTTTAAATATGTTATTTGGTTTATTGTAATCATGGTAGTATTAGGTGAATTAAACGTTGATATTACACCGTTTATTGCGTCCGCAGGTGTTTTAGGTTTAGCAATAGGGTTTGGAGCTCAAGAAATCGTTCGTGACTTTATTAGTGGATTCTTTGTTATCGTTGACGGTGAGTTTAATGTTGGAGATGTTGTTGAATCAGATGGATTCAAAGGAACGGTTAAAACGATTGGACTCAGAACAACAACTTTACAGAATTGGAAGGGTGAAACAAAGATTATTAATAATGGTAATCTTGGTAATATCATCAACTATTCTACTAATAATAGCACCGCAGTTGTAGATTTTGGTGTAGCGTATGATACAGATTTGCCAAAACTTTATGAACTTATGCCGGGATTAATGGATCAAATAGAAAAAGATTATGATGATATTGTTGAAAAGCCCACATTCTTAGGTGTAACCGAATTAGCTGATTCGAGTATAAATATGAGAATTATTGCAAAGACCAATACAATGAAACACTTTCAAGTAGAAAGAGACATCAGACGAGATGTTGTTTTACACTGTAATGAAAATGATATTGAAATTCCATTCCCTCAGGTAGTTGTCCATAATGCAAAAGATTAATATTGGCGATATTATCACATTAAAAAAACCACATCCTTGTGGTTCCTATGATTGGAAGGTTATTCGCTCGGGAGCTGATATAAAGTTGCAATGTATGGAATGTGATCGCATTGTAATGCTTGAACGTCCCACTGTAATAAAAAGATTAAAGAAAATTAAGCAGACAAAGGAATGATTTATATGCAAGATATAATTGATAAAATTATAGCATTTCGAGATGCTAGGGGATGGGATGAAAATGATAAACCTGAAAATCTTGCGAAATCAATCATTATTGAAGCTGCAGAATTATTAGAAAATTATCAATGGGGAAAAGAACATGCAGATATGGAAAATGTGAAAGAAGAGATAGCCGATGTTGTAATATACTCTTTTGCCTTAGCGCATGATTTAGGCTTTGATATGGCTAAAATAATTGATGAAAAACTTGAAAAGAATGCTATCAAATATCCATTAAAAAAATAACTTGCATTTTTGTTTGATTTATTATAAAATATATCTTGCGTGTTTGGGCGGGTAGCGAAGTGGCTAAACGCGGCAGACTGTAACTCTGCTCCTAACGGTTCGGCGGTTCGAATCCGTCCCCGCCCACCACTATTGGGCTATGGCCAAGCGGTTAAGGCACCGGACTTTGACTCCGGGATCGATGGTTCGAGTCCATCTAGCCCAGCCATTTTTATTTTCAATCATTTAATATTCAAAATTTTCTCTAAAAAGTCTACTATTAGTGTTGACAATACTTCAATATCATAGTAGAATAAATAACGCGCTTGGATTTTCAGCGTAATCGGTGGGGGCCTGTAGCTCAGTTGGTTAGAGCGCACGCCTGATAAGCGTGAGGTCGATGGTTCAAATCCATTCAGGCCCACCATTTAAAATTGCATAATTGAAAAAATAATTATATGGGGCCTTAGCTCAGCTGGGAGAGCGCCTGCCTTGCACGCAGGAGGTCAGCGGTTCGATCCCGCTAGGCTCCACCATATAATATGGAGGATTAGCTCAGTTGGGAGAGCACTTGCCTTACAAGCAAGGGGTCACTGGTTCGAGCCCAGTATTCTCCACCATATTTGCCGGAATAGCTCAGCTGGTAGAGCAACTGACTTGTAATCAGTAGGTCTCGGGTTCGATCCCTGATTCCGGCACCATTAATTTTTTTAGACCCGCTAGCTCAGTCGGTAGAGCATCTGACTTTTAATCAGAGGGTCAGAGGTTCGAATCCTCTGCGGGTCACCATTTTATGCCTGGGTGGCGGAATTGGTAGACGCGTTGGACTTAAAATCCAATGGTAGTTATATACCGTGCCGGTTCGACTCCGGCCCTAGGTACCATTTCAGTTTTTTGTATCTACATCTATTTAAAAAGCTAAAACAGGGGCTTACTCTGTTAGGACTTATAGTTGTCTAGTTCTCTAGCAATTGTTAGAACTAATCTAGGCTCCACCACAAATCTTCTTATGGCGGTGTAGCTCAGATGGCTAGAGCGTTCGGTTCATACCCGAAAGGTCGGGGGTTCGATTCCCTCCGCCGCTACCAAGTTATGGACCCGTAGCTCAGTTGGTCAGAGCTCCCGGCTCATAACCGGTAGGTCGCAGGTTCGAATCCTGCCGGGTCCACCATATTTATTTTAAAAGTTTCATCAGGAGGAATACCCAAGTCCGGCTGAAGGGATCGGTCTTGAAAACCGACAGGGCGTTTCCGCGTCGCGGGGGTTCGAATCCCTCTTCCTCCGCCATTTACTGATTAGATGTTTTTATGCATTATCTTATATATTTTTTTAACACATACCGCGGGGTGGAGCAGTCTGGTAGCTCGTCGGGCTCATAACCCGGAGGTCGTTGGTTCAAATCCTTCCCCCGCAACCATTTTGGTCCGGTAGTGTAGTGGTTAACATGCCAGTCTGTCACACTGGAGATCGCGAGTTCAAATCTCGTCCGGACCGCCATGATGGCTCGATAGCTCAGTCGGTAGAGCAAGGGATTGAAAATCCCTGTGTCGGCAGTTCGATTCTGTCTCGAGCCACCACTTGAATAAAAATTAAAGTCACCCTAAGAGTGACTTTTTTTATTTGTACACCCCTAAGGAGATTATAGAACTTAAATTTAAATGACTTTTTCTAAGAATCATCTTTTGTAATATTTATTTTTTCTACTTACGAAAACGCTTATCAATTAACTATATAGGAAACACTCTACAATAAAAAAATTATAATTAAAAACTTATATTTATTTTTTTAATTTTTATATTTAAACAAAAAAATATCATGTATTTTAAGTGTTTCAGTAGTTAGGTTAAAAAAATAAATATCTTTATAAAATGGTTGTTTTTTTTCTTAGTTTTATCAATTGAAAAATCCCTTTATTATTTGCTATTCCTTGTGTATGATGGGTATATATAAATCAAGAAGAGAGGATACCAAATGAAGAACGATACATTGCTATATTTTTCTAATCCAAATGAGTTTATAGAATTTATTGATGCACTCAATATGTATAATGGATGGACAATAAGAAGTGGATCAATGAATAGTAGGGGACGAACGATTAGAAATCGAGAGTACGCAAAGTCTTTAAGAGATCTATTTAGTGCTAGAAATCTATTTAGAAAGAACGTTTCTATCGCTGAAATTGTGTCATGGTTAGATAATTTTGTTTATATGAGAAGAATATGTGAGCATCTTGAAAAAGAAGTAGGAACTAAATTTTATAAGCAAACAGAGATCTTTGTTGAATATAAAATCCGCATGTCAAAAATGATGAGAATTGACTATATTATTAAGTATGACAATAAAATCTGCTTACTAGAATTTAGAACTCTCGATAGTTTCAACAAAATTAGACCAACTTGGAATAAAAAGAAGACCGAACTATTAATTTATAAAGAGTTAATGCAAAACTATGTATTTGGATTAAACTTCCTAACTTATGCGTTTATCGGATTATATGAGTATAATCGAACAACACCCAATGAAAAACATATTATTCATAATGAGAAACAAGTTGAATATTTCAGTAAATACTTGAGACAGTTTATGTTTGGATTTTCAGAATAGATATATTAAAATCTATTATTTGTGTTATAATGGTTTTATAAATCATATATATGACAAAATGGAGGTGCAATAATAGTGTTTGATATTATCGAGAACTGGAGTTCAATGAATTTCTTTATCTACTTAGGGGTCTTGCTATTTATTGCCAAAATTATCAAGGAGAAAATTCCGTTTCTAAACAAGATTATCATTCCCTCTGCTTTAATCGCAGGGACTATTGGATTAATCTTATCTGACGGTTTCTTAAATATTGTTCCGTTAGGTGAAAATGGTGAACGTTTAGAAATAATTTACAATGTTGTTTATCACAGTCTAGCCATAGGGTTTATTGCTTTAACACTGAGACGGGATAAGTCAGAAGCAAATAAAAAAGTATGGTCGACAGGTATTATTATTGTTACTACTTATCTTTTACAAGCTGTAATCGGTGTGTTTATTGTTTTTGTTTTCTTTAGAGATATCTTTTTAGGTGCCGGATTACTCTTGCCGTTAGGATTTGGCCAAGGACCAGGGCTTGCTACATCGATTGGTAAAGGCTATGCCGAAGGTGTTGGAAACTTATTACAAGGTGGTGCTCTTGGTGCGACACTAGCTAGTATTGGATTTTTAGTTGGTGGTGTAATGGGTGTTATAATATTGAACTATCTTGCTCGTAAGCGTAATATGGGAGTTGATAAGTTTCATGATGAAAGAGCTACTATTAAAGAAAGTTTTGAGATAGAAACAATCAAAGAGTTGCGTGTGTTCGACACTTTAACAGTTCAATTGGTAATCATATTTGTCATTTATGCTTTTGTATATGCGACGCTTGCAGTCCTTGAAATATATCTGCCAATTGTGTTAGGAGATTTAGGTCAAACATTTGCCGGTGTCTTTCATGGCTTTAACTTCTTGATAGGAATCTTGTATGCCTTATTATTTAGAAACATATTAAAGCGATTTGAAGAACGCGGGAAAAATGTTAACTTCTTAACCAATAACTATATCTTATCAAATATTAGTTCAGTGGCATTTAACTTTATGATTACTGCCGCTGTACTAACTATTACCATTGAATCAATTCAAAACTACTGGTTATTAGTACTTGTCCTTGCAACTGTTGGAACAATAGCTACGGTATTTTATTTACGTTGGATTGCTCGAAAAGTTTACAATAATGAATATGAAGTACACTATTTCATCGGAATGTTTGGGATGTTAACAGGTACTGCTTCTACTGGTCTTGCGTTATTAAAAGGTATCGATAGTGATTTTAAATCACCAATAGCTGAAGAAATGGTTGTTGGTAGCGGAACTGCCATTTCATTAGCATTGCCATTATTTGCATTGTTAATGTTCCCAGGGTTGGCAATTACAACGGGGAATGTTTTATGGACGTATTTAGTATTTCTGATCCCAATTACATATGGATTAATATTGGTTTTCTGGGTGCTACATCTAAACAAAAAGACTTAAAAGGTTCAGAAATGAACCTTTTTTTGTATATCATCTTAAAAAGCAACTAACCAATGTTAAAATAGTTTTGTACGCTAAAAAGGAAGTGAAATAATGCAAATATTACTAACAAATGATGATGGAATTGATTCAGAAAAATTACAATATACTCGATCTGTACTAGAAGATTATGGTGAGGTGTATTTAGTCGCCCCACAACAACAACAAAGTGCGAAAAGTATGTCATTAACAATTGGTGAATTCCGTTATGTAAAAGTTGATGATTATACCTATGCAATAGAAGGAACGCCAGTTGACTGTGTGAATTTCGCAATTCATGGATTAAAGTTACAACCTGACTTAGTAGTCTCTGGTGTTAATGATGGGTATAATTTAGGAATTGATACAAGATATTCCGGGACAGTTGGTGCTTGCTTGCAAGCACAGTATTTCAATTACAATACCATTGCCTTAAGTGCTGATAAACGGGGTAATAAAATACTAAAAGAAGAATTAAAAAACACTTTAGAATATATATTTGACAATAATTTATTGTCACCAAACCATACCTTGAATATTAACTTTCCAAGGGAAAAGTTCGAGTCATCAAAAGGCATAATAGAGGGTCGTACTTACTATCGATCATTCCATTATGAAGGCGTTTTAAAAGATGATACTTTTTATCCCAATCGACAATATAAACCGTATAAAGAATACCCTGAAGATACTGATATTTCAGCGTATATGAAGGGATATATTTCCATCTGCCCAATCAAAGTATAGTGAGTAACTATGCTTTTTTATTTAGCTTTGTTATAATGTAACTAGGTGATAAACATGAAATATTTTGTGATAAGTGACATTCATGGTTTTTATGACGCTATGATAGCTTCTTTAAACAATGAAGGATATGAGGCTCATGAAAAGAATCATCATTTGTATGTTTTAGGTGACATGTTTGACCGTGGAGATCAATCTAAAGAAGTTTTAGAATATTTATATAATGCTCATAAAAAAGGAATGGCAGACATACTTCTAGGAAATCATGATGTATTTTTAATTGAATTCTTAGAAGGAGATTATCAGCGTGCATGGTTTAACATTAATCATAATGGTACTGATAAAACACTCTTTAGTTTATCTGGTTTAGTACCAAAGAAACATAATCTTGAAAAGATACAAGATGTAATACATAAACGATATCCATATTTACTTTCGTGGTTGAAGTCACTTCCATTGTATTTTGAGCTAGGGGAATACATCTTTGTTCATGGTGGCATTGATCCATCAAAAGGAGATTGGAAAGAGATGTCCCAAGATGATTACGTATGGACAAGAGAAATTACCTGTGACCCTATTCCTAATAGGACAGTCGTAGCTGGACATCATCGTGTTGCAACAATCAGGGAACCCGGGGCAAATTATAGGCAACTATTTAAAACAAACCCTAGCGCATTTGATATTTTATACCGTTCTGGCAAAATACTTATCGATCGCTTTGTAGAGATATCGAATGAATTGAATGTATTGGTCATTGAAGCTTAGCTTCAGTGACCTTTTTTAAACTTTAACACAATAAAGTGTTAGCGTTTTCATAAAAACATTAAATTTCTTTGAGGTTTACCTATAATTTTGATATAATGTTTTTGGATAAAATAAGAAAACGCTTACTTTATGAGGTGAAAATATGAGGAAATTATTAACTGGAAACGAGGCTATTGCTCGAGGAGCATATGAAGCAGGTGTTCATTTTGCCAGTGCTTACCCAGGAACACCATCTACAGAAATTTTAGAAAACGTTGGATTATATGATGAAATTATAGCTGAATGGGCGCCAAATGAGAAAGTTGCGCTAGAAACAGTTATCGGGGCTAGTATTGCCGGTGGAAGAGCTCTTGCGGCGATGAAACATGTCGGTGTTAATGTTGCGGCTGATCCGTTATTTACATTCGCTTACACAGGTGTAAACGGAGGTGCAGTACTGATTAGTGCTGATGAACCCGGTATGCATTCAAGTCAAAATGAACAAGATAATCGAAATTATGCTAAATTTGCAAAAATCCCTATGCTTGAGCCATCATCATCACAAGAAGCTAAAGATATGGTTAAAATTGCGTTTGAACTTAGTGAACGATTTGACACGATTGTGATGATTCGGTTAACAACTCGTGTATGTCACTCAAAAAGCATGGTGACACTTGAAGATAGACTAACTGTCCAACCTAAAAAATATGAGAAGAACTTTAATAAATATGTTGCTGTTCCTGCCATTGGAAGACAATTACGGCACAAAGTAGAAGACCGTTTGAATAAATTAAAAATCTTCACTGATGAGACCAACTTAAATATGGTTGTAGATAATAACCAATCAAAGGGTGTTATTGTTTCTGGTATGGCTTATCAGTTTGCTCAAGAAGCATTGGGAGATACTGTTAATTATTTAAAACTTGGATTCACTCACCCATTACCTAAGGAAAAAATTGATGATTTTTGTCAACAACATGAGACAGTTTATGTCATTGAAGAGAATGATCCTTATATTGAATCGTTTGCTAAAGAATTAGGGCACAAAGTCATTGGTAGAGATGTTTTCCCTTATACAGGAGAACTTACCCCAGATGTCATAAGACGCGCAATTCTAAGTCAAAATATAGAGAGTCTAACAGTCAACGAAGATAAAGTTGTCAATCGTCCTCCAACATTCTGTAGTGGATGCCCTCATAGAGGATTTTTCTATGAACTTGGAAAAAAACGTAAGAAGATCATTGTAGCTGGAGATATTGGTTGCTATAGTTTAGCTGTAGGGCAGCCTTATGACATGATGGATTGGTTAATATGTATGGGTGCTGCTTATTCTACAGGGCATGGTGCACAAACTATCACGGACTTAAAAAAAGATGATGATAGACGATTGGTTTCGGTTATGGGAGATAGTACGTTTTTCCATACAGGAATTAACTCATTGTTAAACACTGTTTATAACGGTGGAAAGACAATAAATATCATTCTTGATAATCGTATTACCGGGATGACTGGACAACAAGATAATCCTGGAAGTGGATACAAGTTACAAGGTGATTCAGCTCAAATTGGTGACATTAAGGCAATCTGTAAAGCACTTGGGATAAAGCATGTTAAAAAGATTAATCCAAATGATTTAGATGAAGTAAAAGCCACAATCAATTGGGCCTTAGAACTAGATGAAATGTCAGTCATTATCACGAATTGGCCTTGTGTGCTAAAAAAACGGTATAAAGAGGAAGATTTTGAGACATATAAAGATATGTGGCAGACCCAAGATACTGTCTTGCAAGACACATGTACTGGATGCAAAGCCTGCTTAAGAAGTGGTTGTCCATCTCTAGTCTTTGACAAGGAGAAAGGCAAGATGTCGATAGATAAAACGACATGTGTTGGCTGTGATGTATGTTTGCAAATATGTCCATTTGATGCGATTGTAAAAGTAGGTGAGACCGCATGACACAATCAATTAAACTTGTTGGAGTAGGCGGACAAGGAACCATCCTAGCAGCAAAAGTAATATGTGATGCGTTAATCAACGCTGGATATGATGTTAAAATGAGTGAAATTCATGGTATGAGCCAAAGGGGTGGCAGTGTCTCTTCAGAGATTCGATTTGGTGACAATGTATTTTCCCCTGTTATAGAGAAAGGAAAAGCAGATGTGCTAATCGCATTTGAATTGATGGAAGCTGAACGCGCTATTGATTATTTATCTGGCGACGGGCTCTTAATTGTGAATAATCATAAAATTAATTCAATGGTAACATTGAATGGGAAAGTACCATATCCTAGTGGTATCGTTGAAGATTTAAAAAGCAAAGTTCACACAATTGTTATAAATGCTTCTGAACAAGCTAAAGCATTAGGCAATGCCAAAGTAATGAATATTATGATGTTAGGGGCATTGGTTAATGCTTATCAGTTAAATAATCTTGATATAGAAGCGGCTATTGAGCATACAGTTAAAGAAAAATATATAGGTTTAAACAAAAAAGCATTCAATAAAGGTAAAGAACTATAATCTTTTCCCTCCTATTAAAAAAGTAGAGTGACATCTACTTTTTTTATGTGTTATAATGATTATAAGCAGTAAAGAGGAGCCGTATATGAAAAGAGAATTATTAGATCAACTCATTATACAATATAATCATCTTATTGATTACACGATATTTATTGAAGAACCATCCTTCTTAGATGTTTTTAAGGCTGCCTTATCCGAGTATGACGAAACCATTAAACCCAATCGATTTGTTGGCGCCGTATTTATTATTCTATGTGAACTACACGACTTAAAAGACGATACATATATCGATGATGGTTTGAGAAAAATCAGAACTGTTTCTTATAAAAAAGAGTTGTATAACATTGTTGAGTCTATCATCCAGCCTGTTTTAAGTAACCTAGTTCATGATGTTGAAGACCAAGAGTCATTTTTGTTAGAAGAAGTATGGCAAATATTCACCGAACATGAAATTAGTACGTTAGACCCTATACCTGATAAAAATGCGTTCTCACAATTTTACTTACTCCAAGATGAAAAGCCGATTGATCATGATTTTATTGATTTAATCGAAGATATGATTTTTGATTTATACGATGCTAAGGTCGATGGTTATGAAAAAATTACCTATAATTTATTGAAAATATGTCCATTTGCTCATTCAGGGATGTCACTTTTCTTAAATGTTGTCAGAATACAAGATTATAAGCAATTATTGAATGTCATTATTCGTGCCTTTGAAAAAGTCCATGAAGATGACCTAATAAATCCCCCGCATCGTTTTTATTATCACGAAAACTACCGAGATTATATATTAGCGCTTGAGAGTCTTGCTTTGTTACATAAATGGGAAGGTAACTATGAAGAAGCCAAATTCTTATATCAAAAGGCTTTACAGTATGATGATTTGGATGTTTTAAAGATTAGAGAATCAGTTTTATTACCCCTTTTAGCAACGGGTGATTTTGAAGAATTTTTATCGATATCAGAGCAACTTGATGACGGGATTTTCAAAGCCTATGTTGAATTATTTAACGGATTAATCAATGCTTACGAACCACTAGAATATACCATTTATGAGACGGCTTATAATGCTAGCCCAGTAATTATGGAAATGTTATGTACAAAGCAAGATCTTTATGAAGATGCATCAGAAATAGAACGTAAGTATTTAGACGATTTCTATGGAGTATGGAAAATGCAAGAGGATATTTTAGAATATCTCAAAGAACTGTACTTTAAAAGAACAATATCTTAAGGATGTGGTAGAGTGAAACAGAAAGCAAATGGTTTTTTTAAACAGTCTCTCGTATTTGTCTTTTCAATTTATAATGTGATATTTTTTACCCTTTTATTAGCTATCTTTATAGCTGTATACTTTTTTATTGATTTTAATAGTCAGCCCTCAAATGTTACGTGGATTTATTCTTCAAGTATGCAAACTTTGGCAGCTTTAATTGCTTTGTTACCAGTTTCTTATGCCTACTTTATAAATAATTTAGAGGAAGAAAAATCAGAAGAGTATGATAGTTATGTTCTTGATCAACTAAAAAAAGAGGTCTATTATGAGATGATATTTGTTATTATATTTTGTCTTGTTATTATCATCTTCAATTTATTAAACTTCTTTTTAGAATATAGTTTAGTCTATGCATATATCATCAGTTTTTTTACCATTCATGCGATTGCTTTATTAGCGCTTTATGTTTATAGGCTATTTGATCCAGGACGTGTTAAGGATATTTTGAAATCATTTGATACAGCAACTGTCGACCCTAACCAAAAACAAATTTCTCTTGATGAGTTTATTACTGAATATTTAGAGTTAGAGCGAGTTGTCAAAGATTATATCTCAAATGAATACGATTCTGAATTAGGTGATCGTTTACCACTTTATGATATTGTCGATAACTACGCGAAAGATTTTGATGTAATTGATGATGATTTTGATGATTTTAAAGAAATTATTTTTCATCGTAATAATGTAATTCATAACTATAATGATACAGTTATTGACTTTACTAAGTATGAAAAGATAAAAGACTTACAAACGAAATATCGAAGACTAAATATGGCATTTATCAATAAAAATATCTTCTCAAGCGTTGCAATTGTTAGAAACGCTATAGAATTAGCCATAAAAGAATACTTAGAAGAAGTCGATATTGAAAATCAAGAAGTTATGAATTTAAAAGAAGAACTCATGACAAGCTTGCAAACCCATTTTGTAAATAGGTATTATAAAACACAAATACTTGAAGATGCAAAAGAATCGGATTTTGAAGTGATTCAAAACAACTTTTCTAACAGAAAATTATTAGGTATTGAGTTTAAAGCTTCGACAGTAAATAATGCTATGACGACCGCAGAAGCCTTGATTGAAAGGCTTAGTCCAATTTATTTATATGTTGTTATGATCCACTTTAATACTAAGACAAAGGAATTTGCTATATATTATAATACACGTGATAATCAAATTAAATACAAAGCGATAGCCTAAAAATAAAGAGCAATGAATGTTAACATTCGTTGCTCTTTTGTGATTTATATTTTATCATTGTTCCAATCATTAATGAAGGTTTGTAACTCTTTGAAATTAGGGCTTTTAGCCTTTCTTACATAAAAACCACTTGTTGCAACACCAGTAATTAGGCTTTCTTCTGGAGACATTTCTAATAATTGACCTAACATGAAACCAGCATTAAAGTTATCTCCAGCACCAGTAGTTAGTTTTGGTTTTTCAGTGTAAGGCCCATCAACTTCATAATATGTATTGTTAACAACACAACATGCCATTTCTACAGGATGAATAACCAATGTATCTAATTGTAGCGCATTATATAACGCATGAGCAATATCTTCTAAAGGGATTCTCATATTATCACAAGCTTTTTCATTAAATAGACGATATATTTTTGCGATGTCATAAGCTTCTTTTTTGTTGAGACCAAGGACAACTTTAAATTTACTTTTAAACGATTTAAGTAATGTTAGAGCTTGAATGATGGTCTTGTTTTCTCGTTTTTCGGGGTCTGCCAAATCGATAAACAAGAACCGTTTTTTGTTATTCATTTGCGGTAGTATTTCATCAATTAAAGAAGTCCATAACTCAGTCATGTTAGGCAACATTGACCAATTTACCGTTGCGAACAAATCACTCTTATTTAAAAGTGTAATAAGTTTTTCTTTTGGTAAAATATTCAATAAATTCTCATAAGTTACATCATTTAAACTCGACATCTTACCGAGCATTAATTTACCATCATCGAATTCAAGCGCATCTGTATGCCCATTATTGGCAAAAGACAACAAGGATACATTATTCGATAAAGATCTAAAAACATCATCAATTGAGGGAAAACCTAGTGCACCTAAATACGTGATATTACTTCCATGCTCACTTAATGCCTTGCACATTATTGGTCCATTTCCACCAATTTTTTTAATTTTAGGCACTAATTCAATATTTGTTGATAAGTTAGCTGCACGATCAATTCTTGTGGCAAGTTCTTTAATTGTGTCGATACGTACATAGTCTTTACTATTTTGTCTTTTATCCACAACATCAATAATTTCATCGATAAATCCATCAAAACCAATAACCATATTTAATGATTTAGGGTCCTTCTTTTTTAACTTTGAAAGGACACTTTTCTTTTGATTCATTATCATCACCTCTCTCTAAATAACATTATACTATAACGTAGGTGAATAATAAAATTATTATTTAAGGGTAACAAATTCTCATTTAAAATACGGATTGAGGGCATAATTGAATATTATATAGACTTTGATAGGTTTTTTGTGATGCTAATGGTGTAAAATATATTTTTGTAATGCATTTTCAAAAGAAGTTTCTCGTTCTAAGTTAACCTTAGAAAAAAAGCCTTTTGACTTATGAGAACCCGAACGGATTTCACCGTTTTTGAGGTTTAAAATTACTTCGTAATCAAACCAAACGGAATGATGGTCTTGGTATTCAATGATAAGATCTAAAGTATTTTTTGAATTATAATCTAAATGTAGTTTACTTAGTTTTCCATCTAAATAATCGTTTGTTATTTTTGATATATCGTTGTATTTTTCCATGTTTTCACCTTCTTATCTTCTGTGTAGACTATTTCATTCGCATTGAAGAATGCTATTTTTACAAGCAGAGGACCAGTTAATGCAAAGAACAATACTGATGCTAAAATCACATTTTTTATAATTAAAGCATGTTCCATATTAACCGGAGCTATTGCATTATATGCTGCAATTGACAATCCAATTGCTACACCTGATTGGGGCAATAAACTAACACCTAAGTATTTTTTTACTTTATCGCTTGAATTGGTCCAAGTAGATCCTAAATATGCTCCAAAGAACTTTCCAATTATTCTACCAATTATGTATAGAAGTCCAATTAATCCTGCAGATAATATTACATCAAATCGTAATTGAGCACCTGCTATTGTAAAAAATGCAATCATAATTGGTGGGACAAAAAATCGAATTGTTTCTTCTTCTAAATGGTAGCATTCTTTATTAATCATATTCGTTACAACAGTTCCCGCAAGCATTGGTGTTAGAATAGGTGAAGCCCCGAATAGCAAAGCAGCCCCAACTGTTAGTAACACAGTTATGACAATGACATTCAAACTTTTTTCTTTTCGATCATTACTATAAGATATATTTCTAGCTGATAGACCTGACAGGTAACCAACACCTAATCCAATTACAATGCTAATTCCGATTTCAATTAATGGTTCGGTAATGATATGGATAAAACTATGGTTTGTATTTACCCCCATTAGTGTAATGCTAATTGATAATAAGATTCCAAATAAAATAACACCAACAGCATCATCTAATCCTACAACAGGTAAAATAGTGTCTGTTAATTCTCCCTTTGTGCGATATTTTTTAATAATCATCATAATTGGTGCCGGTGCAGTAGCAGCTGCAATTGCACCTAAAATTAATGAAACCGGAAGTTCAACAAAAGGTAATGTAATCAGTATGACTAGCGTTGTAGTTGTAATAGCTTGAACGATTGTAATAATGACTATTTTCATACCTGACTTCTTTAATTTACCGAACCATAATTCAGTTCCAACCTGGAAAGCAATAAAACCAAGTGCGATGTCTGAGATTATTGATAAATTGCCTAGTTGTTCATAATCAATATAATGTGTAATTGGACCCAATAATAAACCTGCTACCAAGTATCCGGTTATCGCAGGTATTTTTAAATATTCAAATATTCTGCCCATTAATAGTCCGAGTAATATAATGATGCCTAAATCTACAATTAAACTAGATATAACGGCACCAGATGTTGCATTTAATAAAACCATTTAATTCACTCCCAAGAAATAAAAATGTCTAAATCTTTATTATCCACTTATGCATTATACACCTATAAAATTACTTTTCAAGGTGTTTTTAATGACTGAATAGTCAATCAATGGTCAAAAACCACCAAATAGCAATACAGATTCAGAATTGAAAAAAATAATTTTCTTTAGGCCTTATTAAAAATATTAAGTAGTAATACGATATTATTATTATATGTTTGAGTTTAAAAAAATAATGAAATAATGCATAATATTGGTCAATGTAAGTACTTACATAAAAATATTTTATTTAAACTGGTTGACAAAATCATTTTATAGGCGTATTATTTTGAATGGAAAGAAGATGAAATGATGGTTATTAAAAATAAAAGAAGACATATTATTGAAACGGCGATGATGCTTTTTGTAAATAATGGTTTTCATTCTACGCCAACCTCTTTAATTGCAAAAAAGGCACATGTGAGTGTAGGAACACTATTTAATCACTTTAAAACAAAAGCGAATCTTATTGAACAAATTTATATCGACATCAA
This sequence comes from Candidatus Izemoplasma sp., assembly GCA_036172455.1. Classification (NCBI taxonomy): domain Bacteria; kingdom Bacillati; phylum Mycoplasmatota; class Mollicutes; order Candidatus Izemoplasmatales; family Candidatus Izemoplasmataceae; genus Candidatus Izemoplasma; species Candidatus Izemoplasma sp. The sequence goes on along the minus strand of JAXKVY010000006.1, from coordinate 11,740 downwards.
AGTTCACCTACGAGACACCTTCTTGGAACTTCTAGATGAACATGATAATCAACACGATCAATTGCAGTCTATGTACCGTGCAATAGTATTGTGGGGGTATCAAAATCCTAAGGAATTCTATTATTTGGAATTATTCGATCATTCTCCGTTTAAAAATATTTATAAAACTAATGCATCACTTATTATGAACAAACAATTTAAAAGTGAAATATTCAATGCAATATCCCCTAATTCAATTTGTCATGAATTTCCTGATTATTCTTTAATATTTATTGATCGGTCTATCCATGCTGCAACACGCTTTTTACTAGAAGAAGAAATTGATGATATCAATCATTTTATTAATGATTCATTTGATTTGTTTTGGAATGGATTCAAACGTAAATAAAAACTTATTAATTAGGTTATTTCACAAGGCTATAAATAGAGGCATCTTGTATCTCTATATATACTAATATATCCATATATCACTAATTTAAAAAAGACTTTTTAATCAAACTACACTAACTAATAAGACATAGTAAACTATGAAAATGTGGGTGTAGTTTTTTAATAGGATCATAACTAATTACAGATGTGGTATATTTAGTAGTAAGCAAGATAACAATAATGAGCGACTAATACTAGCATGGATACTGAAAATAGAGCGAAAGTAAATTATGTTAGTATTGCTATAGTAATTGAATAGAAGATTCGAAAAAAGTAACAAAAATTGTAAATTATTATCGTTATAAATTTGTGCCACATCACTATGTAGTCATTCTAATAATTTGGTGAGTATCAACTAAGTGTTATTAAATATCACACAATTTTCCTGTTAAAAACTTTAGACCGAGATGAGCTACTAGTTTATTTTTTGCAATAGTTTATACCTGTTGATCTTTTCCACCCAAATTACTTGCTGGAGCAGTTACAAGAATGTCAGGAATAAATACTTCTCAGATGTTCACAATTCACTGAATTTTTAATAACTTGAATTAATGCATTATTTAATATTATAAGTGCATTGATATAATTACTTGTCTAAATTATAATTTATTACAATCTAATTATTAGTAAATATTCAAGTTGTGCAACATATAGCAATATAATGACCACTAAATTATAAAAAACATAGCAAAATACGAGCAATTAATGTTTACTTTGCTTAGATATTTTGTTAAAATATAGTTCAGGAGGAGAGTTATGAAGGAGTCAAGGTTAAAAAAAATGGTTGATTATATAATTCGTCATGAAACAGCTACAATCAAGGAGTTAAGTAAGGTCTTTGACGTTTCTGTTTATACTGTTAGACGAGATATAAATGAGCTGACTAAAAGGGGAATAGTTACTAAAAACTACGGTGGTGTAGCTATTAAAGAAAGTAACAATAAAACATTATTGTATTCCAATCGAAACACATTAAATAAAAAAGATAAGCAACAAATTTCTAAGCAGGCAGCATCAATGATTGATGATGGCGACTTCATTTTCATCGATGGTGGAACAACAACTGCATACATCCCTACATATATAAAGAATATTAATATAACTGTTGTGACAAACAACGTTTTTGTTATGAATCAACTATTAGATAAAGATAATGTTACTGTTATTATGTTGGGTGGAGAAATACGCAAAGAGACAAATTCAACATGCGGTATTGTTACAATTGAACAATTAAAATCTATTAATTTTGATCAAGCCTTTATTTCTGTGACGGGCATTACAAACACTTTTCAATTAACTAATTACACTGCTATAGACGCTGAACTGAAAAAAATAGCGATGGAAAATAGTAAGAGAAATTACGTGCTCGTCGATCATTCTAAAATTGGTAATGCATCGCTTGTAACATTTGGTCATTTGAAAGAAATAGACGGAATTATTACCGCGGGCTCATTATCAAAAGCTTATAAAGATTATTGTCAAGCACAAGATGTTCGATGTTTTGAAGTTTTTGAATAAACTTAATACTATCAACTTCTTGTGGTTTTATATAAAAAATTATGATGCCTTTTTGCAATCATTTGTGTAAGCAACTCATAATCCTTCAAGGGCTAAAGTAAGGCCTTTCATTTTTGTAAGAAAAAGATAGCGTTTTCATAATGTGTTATATAAATGTCAATCTTGTTGCAACGATTTGGTCTTCAATCTTGACAAAGTAGTAGATATAATGGTAAATGTGAGGTGTTTGACATGCTGGATTATAAAGATAACTATATTCTTAAGTTGCTAATCTCATCACACCAAAGACTTAATGTAAATGACTTATCTCGACTTATTGGAATATCACAACGCAGTGTGTATTATTCACTTTCGCGAATCAATGATTATTTAACATCGATGAAGCTACCTGAAATTGTTAATGAACGCCAAACAGGGCTCAAAGTTGATGATTCAATTAAAAATCAATTGAATGGTGAGTTTGAAAAGCAAATACAGAATTACTATCTTTGTACTCAAAAAGAACGTAATGCTATCGAGAGTTTAGTTATGTTATTTTCAAACGATGTGATTAAAGTTAGTCACTTTGAAGAGCTGTTTGATGTGTCGAGAAATACCATTATCGGAGATATAAAAGAAGTCAAAGGACTACTATCAACTTATAATCTCGGATTAGAATTTGATCAGAATAAAGGATATGTAATTGATGGTACTCCATTACGAAAGCGTAGTGTTGCATTAATGCTTATCTCTAGTTATGAATATCTACTAAAGATAAATACATATGATTTATTTGACATTCATCAATCTAACTTAATAAAACCATACTTTGAAGAATCAGAATCTATTTTAAATATTAAATATGTCGATAATGCAATTGAATATCTATCTATTATGTTAGCCATGATTTATAAAAATGGTATTGATCACATAGTATTTGACGAAGAAGATACAGAATTGATTACTCGTTCCAGTGAGTACGATACTATATGCAAGGTTTTTACTGAAAATTGGATGACCAATGAGCATAAATATATCGCTCTTCAACTTCTTGGAATGCGTATTCAGGATAATCCGAAAATAGCAAATTATGATGATGCGAGTATTACACAGATTGTTCATTTCATGATTCGTGAATTTTCAAGACTTACATTGATTTATTTCGATGATGAACAAGGATTATTTGATCATTTATATCTTCATATGAAACAAGCAATGTTTCGGTTCAAATACGGGATTATTTTCCAAAATGAGCTAAAAGATGAGATATTTGAAAATTACCCTCAAATTACCACCATTTCACGACAAATTTGTAATACCTTAGAACAACGTTTAGGATATCCGATTGGGGATGATGATGTAGCCTACATAGCAATGCACTTTGGTGGTTATATGAAACGTGAGAAGCGTGATTTCCCTATGATTAAGGTATTGCTTGTGTGTCTTAATGGTATTGCAACAAGTAAATTATTGAAAAAAGAGTTGGAATATTTGCTTGGTCAAATTGATATTATCGATGTTGTCCGGAAGGCTGACATAGATGATTACAAGAATCAAGTTGACTATATTATTTCAACCATACCTTTAGATGATGAATCAATTGCAGATAAGACAGTTCAAGTACATTCTGTTCTTACAGAAAGAGATAAAGACAAAATTGTAAATAAATTGGGCGTATATTATCCGAATCAAGCTGAAGTATCCTTATCAAATAAAATTATTGATGATATTAATGATTATATTCCCAAAGATAAGCGGGAAGTTGTAAGGCGTAAAATACTAAAACGATTGTCTGAAAGACGTCCGACACCAAGACAATACGGAAGGATGAGAAAACCAATGTTAAAAGAAACTATTACCAAGTCAAGAATCATTTTTTTAAATCAAGTCACAAACTGGGAAGACTCAATATATAAAAGTGGAGAACCGTTACTAAAAGAAAAATATATCGAACCCAAATATTTAGATAAAGTCGTTGAGAATGTAAAAAAATTAGGGCCTTACATCGTTATTGCGGACAAAATAGCAATTAGTCATGCACGGCCTGAAGATGGTGTTAATGATTTAGGTATGTCAATGTTGCTACTCGAAAAACCAGTAATATTCCATGGTAAAAATGATCGAGAAGTTAATGTTGTTGTAACTTTAGCAGCACCAGATAATGAAAAACATTTATTGGCATTACAACAATTATCAAGATTGTTTATGGAATCATTAGATGAATTGCTAGCTGCAAAAACGAAAGAGGATGTCTTACAGTTAGTCGAAAAACATTCGAAGGAGGAAGATTAATTTGAAAATTAATAAGATTGCATGCATTTGTGGAAGTGGGTTAGGTAGTAGTTTCTTAGTTGAAATGAATGTAAAGGATGTATTAAAGGATTTAGATTTAACTGAAATTGATGTTGAGCATATGGATTTAGGAAGTGCTTGGCCAGGTGTTGCAGACTTAATTGTATGCGGGTCTGACTTAGAAGATAACTGTAAAAAATTTGGTGAAACATTGTCATTAAACAACATTATGGATAAGGAAGAATTACGTAAAAAACTTGAAGCATTACTTGAAGACAAAGGATTAGTAGAATAAAAAAATATAAAGGAGAGATTATTTCATGAGTTCTATTATCAAATTTATTGCTGATTTGCTTAGTGCACCACAGATCTTAATCGGAATCATTGTATTAATTGGTCTTATTGCACAAAGAAAAGCAGCGCACGAAGTTATTCGTGGAACATTGAAAGCTGTACTTGGATTTATCATCCTTCAACAAGGGGCTGGCATCTTAGTCGGATCATTAGACTATTTCGGTCAGTTATTCCAAGAAGCATTCGGTGTACAAGGTGTTGTACCAAATAATGAAGCAATTGTATCACTTGCATTAAATGATTATGCAACTGCTACAGCTGCTATCATGGTAATTGGTATGATTGCCAACATCGTTATCGCACGCTTCAGTAGACTGAAGTACATCTTCTTAACTGGTCATCATACGTTATATATGGCTGCCTTAATTGGTGTTGTATTAACAGTTGCTGGTTTAGAAGGATTCGTACTTTACCTATTTGGTGGATTGGCGCTAGGGTTAACAATGGTTATCTTCCCAGCTATCGCAGATCCTACTATGAAGAAAATTGTTGGTAATGATGAAATCGGATTTGGACACTTCTCAAGCATTACTTACTGGTTAAGTGGAGAAGTAGGGAAAATTGTTGGTAAAGATTCTAAATCAACAGAAGAAATGAAGTTCCCTAAATGGCTAGGATTCTTACGTGACAGTAGTGTTGCTATTGGTTTAACAATGCTTGTTATGTTCTTAATCGTAACATTAATGTCAGGACCTGCATTCGTTGCAGATGAATTAGGTATTGGTGAAAACTACATCGTATTTGCATTTATTCAAGCGTTAATCTTTGCTGCTGGTGTATACATCGTATTAGCCGGTGTGCGTATGGTTATCGCAGAGATCGTTCCTGCCTTCAAAGGATGGGCGGACAAAATCGTACCTGAATCAAAACCTGCACTTGACTGTCCAATCGTATTCCCTTATGCGCCAAACGCCGTATTAATTGGTTTCTTGGTTTCATTCTTAGGTGGAATCGTTGGTATGTTAATTTTAATCGCGCTTAACGGAACAGTTATCTTACCTGGTGTTATCCCTCACTTCTTTGTTGGGGCTACTGCTGGTGTATTTGGTAACGCAACTGGTGGACGTAGAGGTGCTGTCGTTGGGTCATTTGTTAATGGTGTTGTTATTACATTCTTACCATTATTATTAATGCCTGTATTGGGAGATTTAGGATTTGCTAACACCACATTTAGTGATGCTGACTTTATCGGTACTGGTATTGTCTTAGGTAATGTTGCATTATGGGGTAAATGGGCAGTATTAGTCTTTATTGCTGTTGCATTTGCAGCTCCAATTGTATATCATTACGTTGTCCCTGAAAAAGCAGAAGCACCGGAGTAATTTAAACATAAAAAGGGGAATTCACGTTCCCCTTTTAATCTGCATAAAACAAGTTAACATAATATGAGGTGAGTTATAACATGACAGAGTTTGCAAAGCGTGTTCGAATTGAAATCATTCGAATGCTAGTTAAAAGAGGGTTTGGACATCTAGGAGGAAGCATGTCTATTGTTGAGGCGTTAAGTGTTCTGTATAATGGTGAAATGAATATTGATTCAAAGAATCCTTCGTGGGAAGAGCGTGACTATTTTGTTTTATCAAAAGGGCATGCAGGTCCTGCACTCTATAGTACATTAGCATTAAAGGGATATTTTAATAAGCAGTTATTATTAACATTAAATGAACCCCATACAAAATTACCAAGCCACGCCGATCGAAATCAAACACCTGGTGTTGATATGACGACAGGATCATTAGGACAAGGTATTAGTGCGGCGGCGGGTATCGCAAAAGCACTTAAAATTCAAGGTAAAGACAACCGTGTATATTGTATGGTTGGTGACGGTGAACTGAATGAGGGTCAAGTTTATGAAGCTATCATGTTTGCAAACCATCATCAATTAGATAATTTTGTATTACTAGTGGATGAGAACAAATTGCAACTTGATGGATATACTCGTGATATTTGTGATCAAGGAGATATCACACGTAAAATTGCGGCATTCGGTTGGCATACATTATGTGTTAATGGACATGATGAAGCAGCTATAAAATCTGCTTTCAATGAGGCTAGAGAAACGAAAAATGTACCAACTTGTATCGTATTAGATACCGTTAAAGCTAAAGGTGTAGATTTCTTAGAAGGCGATACCTCAAACCACCATGTACGTATGGATGACAAACAGAAACGTTTATTATTAGACTTAGCTAACAAATGGGAAGGTGAGCTCGCATGAGTATCAAATTAAAAAAAGAGTTTAAACCAGCCAAAAAAGAAATGCGCCTTGCGTATAATGATACAATGGTTAAATTAGCAAAAGAGGATGACCGTGTAGTACTTTTAGAAGCAGATTTAATGGGGTCTATTAAAACAAGTGGTTTTCAAAAAAAATTTCCGGAGCGTACGATTAATATAGGAATCATGGAACAGAATATGATGGGCGTAGCTGCAGGATTAAATATCCGTGGTATGAAACCATATATTCATTCCTTTGCACAATTTGCCACACGTCGTGCCTTCGATCAATTATTTCTCAGTTTAGGATACAGTGATCTTAACGCCACAATCATTGGTAGTGATGCAGGGGTTAGTGCAAGTCATAACGGGGGAACTCACATGCCGTTTGAAGATTTAGGGCTAGTGAGACTTGTACCGAACATGACAGTTTTGGAAATGTCCGATCCTGTAATGTTTGAAGATGTTTTAACACAGTTAAACGATAAAAACATGTTAAGCTATATCCGTATTGTCCGTAAAGAAACACTAGGTGTGTATGAAGAAGGTTCAACGTTTGAAATTGGTAAGGGTATTGTCCTTAAAGAAGGTATCGACGCAACAATTGTTGCAAGTGGTATGATGGTCGCAAGTGCCCTTAAAGCAAGTAAAACACTTGAGCAAGAAGGGATAAATGTATCGGTTATTGATATGTTCACAATCAAACCTATTGATAAAGACTTGTTAGAACAATATGCTGATAAAACAGGATTTATTTTAACTTGTGACAATCATAACATTATAGGTGGATTAGGAAGTGCCGTATTAGAAGCTCTAGAAACACATCCTGTTAAAGTAAAACGATTAGGTGTTAAAGATCGTTTTGGACAAGTAGGTCCACAAGACTTCTTAGAAGAAGAGTACGAGTTAACACCACAAGATATTGTTAAGGCGGTAAAGGAGAATCTATAATGGAATATTTATTAGATACGGCAGATAAAAAAGCAATTGAACAGGTATTATCATATTATCCAATTGATGGGATAACGACTAATCCAACAATCATTAGTAAAGAATCTGGGGCGTATCTAGATATTCTAAAAAACCTTGATACGTTACTTGATGGTAGACAATTTCATATACAACTAACCTCTGAGACGTTTGAAGATATGATAAAAGAAGCTAACCTGTTAAAGAAAGTAATACAATCAGACTTATATCTAAAGATTCCAGTTTCAGATCATGGAATCAAAGCTATATATAAGTTATCTAAAGCAGGATATAAGATTACCGCAACGGCAGTTACAAGTCTTAACCAAGGGATTATGGCAGCTAAGGCAGGAGCTGAGTATCTAGCTTTCTACGTTAATCGAACCTCATTGACAGGTATCGATGGTAACACGGTGATTAACGATATTAATGCTATCTTTGAACGAGATGGTTATCAGACGAAGATTATTGGTGCTTCATATAAAAGCACTTATCAAATAAATGAATCAATATTAAAAGGATGTGACAGTGTGACTGTCTCACCAGAGTTATTTGATAATCTTGTCAATACTGAAACAACGTCTAATAGTATTGAGCAATTCACCCAACATTTTACTGAACGTTTTGGTCAAGTTGGACCATCAATCTATAAGGAGTGACCGATATGGTAACAAAAACATACAAAGTAACAGATGAAGCTGGTCTCCATGCAAGACCTGCGTCAATCTTGTGCAAAAAAGCAATGACGTTTGATGGTGATGTAAACATCGTCTATAAGGATAAAAAATCAACATTAAAATCCATTATGATTTTAATGAGCTTAGGTATTCCACATAATGCGGAGTTTAACATCGAAGTCATTGGTGATGGTGAAGAAATCTTGTTAGAAGAATTAACAAGTGTATTGAAGGAACATGACATTATTGATTAAGCGTTAGCTTAACAAATATAACTGTCTTTATTGGCATAATTCCTACCATTTATTGTATGTAAAGACAGTACCTAAGATGATGAAGCACCTCCATACTTCATCATCTTTTTCGTCTTTAGGAGTGATAATAATGATTGAAATGATTCCGTATGTTGAAGACAAACTCTGGGGAAAAGAACTGTGGTTTGTATCTGATTTTAAAAAGAAAGTATCTAAAGTGGTATATCAGGGAAGAATCTATTCGTTTAAGAGATTCTATAGGGAGCATAATGCATTGTTTGGGAATATGTCTGAGCCAACTTACCCGATTATCATAAAACAAATCATCGCGGATGATAAACTGAGTATACAAGTTCATCCACCTAAAGACATTGCGGATAAATATGGTCATGATAGCAAAGTTGAAAGTTGGATAATATTAAAGAATACAGTCAACGATACAATTGTTTATGGACATCACGCTGAGAACAAGCATAGCTTGAATGACTTCATGAATAATCAGGCATACGACCGACTTATTCAGCGTATTTCTATTAAGCCTTATGATATCTTAACGATATATCCAGGAACATTGCATGCGATATGTGAAAAGACTTCTGTACTTGAAATACAACAAGCATCAGATACAACATATCGAGTGTATGATTATAACAGATTATATCAAGGACACAAACGTAAGATTCATACTAAACAAGCATATGAATCAATCAAAGTCCCCAACAAAACGGTTTATAGAGATCAAAAAACTCCGTACTACCAGTTTAATCATATAAAAGTCTCAGCAATGATCAAGTCGACAAGTGATCAAACAGGCACATTTATTTATGTCGCAGAAGGGTCTGGAAAGCTGAACAGTGACACGGTAAAAGAACACCATTGTTACTTTGTTCCATCAAAAACAGTCTATAAGTTATCTGGACCTATGGATTGTATCATTATCCATTTGTAATACTATAAGAAAAGAGATATAGCCCTTCGAAAAAGGCTATATCTCTTATTTTTGATATACAAGTGTGTTCGGTTAAGTATGTCATCTTTAAGACGGATGTCCATGACAAGTAAATAAGAAATTAGATGGGTATAAAACAAATAGGATATGGTTTTTAACACAGAATGAACAGCATAGCTATGTCACATATGTATCATAAACGCGATATTACCAAATAAGTAATTCATCACGACTAGATACAATGTGAGATCTATGATTGTTAAGCATTCATTTATCCACCCATGCCACCAAAGATACCAAGACCCATAATGCCTGTGGCGAATAATGCAATAACTATAAGAATTGGAAGAATAAGAGCTAGCAAGTAATTCTTTAGCGACTTATTGGTACCAGATGAAAGTAATAGCAAGATAAAGACAACGATATTAACAAGTGGTATAGCCATAAATAAGAAAAATATCCACCAATCAACAACTGTCATATGACGCTTTGAAAACATATAAATCACTCCTTCTTTGTAAATCATTATATCACGAAGACATATGAAACCAAAAAAAAGATTCAAACATAGTTGACAAAACAGTATATATGTAATATATTACATAATATATAGGTAATATATTACATATATATAGGAGATGAGTTTATGAATAATAAACAAGACTTAGACAAAGATGCTATTGCATATTTTTTTCAACTATCAAATAAGATGCAAAAAGTATTTGACCAATTATTAAAATATGATGATCTTACGATTAAACAGCTATTTTTAATGATTGTTATAGATTCTTTTGATGAGGTACCAAACTACTCGCAGGTATCTAAGCGTTTTGGAACAAGTCATCAAAATGTAAAACAAATTGCTTTAAAATTGAAGAAGAATGGCTTTTTGAAAATTAAAAAAGACCCTAATGACTCACGTTTTAGACTACTCCAACTTAGTCAAAAAGCTAAGCGTTATTGGCAAAATAGAGATAAGGATGATGCACTTTTATTACAATCTATCTTTTTTGGAATTTCTAAAGATAGAATGGTAGAGTTCATTAGACTATTACAAGACATTAATAACAATATTAATGCACTAGAAAAAGGAGAGAAGTCATGAGCATAGTATATAAAATATTGCTTATATTAGTTGTCACATCATTAACAACTATAGTTATATTATCGTTATTAAATACAACAAAAAGACGTTATCATGATTTGCTGAATGAGGGATTAGAGCATCAGACACAAGGTAGTCAAAAACTCATCACAGATGAGGATCTGGAACATCTTCCTACGTTAGTCAAAAACTACCTAAATTATGTCGGAGTTGTAGGAACACCACATGTAACAAATTTTCAACTTGAGTTAACAGGAGAAATGAAGATGAAACAAGATGGAGAATTTTCACCCTACAAAGCTGAACAAACGAGTTTTATCAACCAAGGCATTAGATTATTCTATATGGATCTTTGGTTAAACCGGATGAAAGTCTCGGGGTTACATCATTATCATAATGATGATGCATCGATGAAAATTAAGTTTTTTGATGTCTTTAAAGTTGTCGATGAATCAGGAGAGATAATGCAAAAGGCTGAAACAGTAACATTTTTTAATGATATGGTTGTGTTTGCCCCACAAACTTTGATTCGTGACAACATACAATGGGAAACAATTGATAATAGTACTGTGCAAGCGATTTTTACACACAATCAAATTACTATTTCAGCAGAATTACAATTTGATGACGAGGGTAAATTAGTGAATTTTATTAGTCAAGATCGGCTTGTGTTGGATGACGAGGGATTGCAAGAAAATGTGCCTTGGTCTACCCCAATATCTACGTATCATACTGTAGGTGATTTGACTTTACCTAAGGCGGGGAAAGGTATTTGGCATTATGAATCAGGTGACTTTACATATATTACATTACAAGTTGAAAGCATAACTTATAATATTGATTAATCGAAAAAGAGACTTAGAATTTCTAAGTCTCTCAGACTGTTGACAAAGTACTTGATGAAAATCAGGTACTTTTTTAATGGGGAGTTTTAAGTTATCCACGTGGATAAGTAAAACTAGGGATAAGCACTGATAAATGGTATAATAGAGGTAAG
>JAXKVY010000005.1 GCA_036172455.1 Candidatus Izemoplasma sp. | reverse complement strand
TTTAAAATCTTGAGGGTATCGATACCCTTTTCCTTTAGCCATAAGTAAAACCTCCTTTCCTTATTCTATCATAAAGATTAGATTCTTACTTACACTGTCTACTAAACTATACTAACACCATTTTTCATTTGAACCAATAATCATGTTACTTGATAACTCATTTAAATATGTATTTACACTCATTTTATATGCTCCTGACCATGCTTGATTTAAAGAACTCTTTTTGTCTTTTATTTCTAGCTGTTCTTATTTTCCCTGTCTCTTCTTTTTCTTTGACCTGATTTTCTATTTTCTACTTCTTGTAGATTGGAATGGTTTTTTTTCTCGAACCAGTCAGGAATCAAACATTTTTTTTGTCGATACCTATAAATCAAAATTTGGATTGCATAAGTCAATTTCATGAGTTTTTCCTGACTTAAATCACTAAGATTGTCATCAACTCTACTAATAATCCTCTTAATCTCATCAAAGTCTTTATCTACTTTTTTCATATTTGCGAATAGAGAAAGAGAATATGCAATAATAGGTAATGCAATGGCGAGTATAGATAGAACTGTTATGAATGAACTATTATTAGCAATCATATTTGTAACAAACAAAATCATAATTACAATAATTGTAATCTTCAGGAAAGTTCTATATCGTTTTGTTAAGTTATGCGTCCAGTCAACATTCTCTTTTTGGCAATAGAAAACCGTCTTTGAACTATCCATATGTTCATAATTGGGATACCAATCTTTTTTTCTAGCAAATTCTTTATCTTTATACTTTTCTATCTGAATAGTAACGGCATTCTCATCAATAAAGCTAATATTACCCATATTAAAAACATATAAATCAAATTTCTGCTGAATCATAGCTGCAAGATTTTTCTCTGACTGAACTTTGTTAGATAAGATTTCTCCAAGAATAATGATGATTATTGAGGCGAAAGCGATATATCCCGCAATCATCTCGTTATCATTAATCCATAAAATAATATTTATTATTATGGGAATAAAAACCATTACTAACAATAAAATCCCAGACCATATTTTAGCCGATTTATATGTAAAGTATTGAGTTAATATTAGTGATTGCATTTCTTTCTCATTTTGTCTCTTGAATACTATATTATGTTTTTTAGCCATATGTCGGAAACTCCCTTCCAAATATATCTCGCCATATATTAATTGACTTTAAGTGATTATCTTCGTTTACTTCTGCAAAGACAGCAGCTTTCGCCTTCTGGAAATCATTCCTAGATCGTATTTGAATCTTATTCTTTTGATCCCATGTAAGTGTATTAATATTCCCTTGTATTGCCTTAGTGTCTTGAACATATAGTTAAATATGATTACTAATATAATTAAGAACATCTCTAAAATGAATATCTACCCAATCGTATGTTTTATCGCTAGTTACTTTATTATGATTTGCATTATCAAAATAATCTAGTACCATAGTTTCTAAAACATAGGATGTGATATTAGGCATTTTCGCTCTTCTATTCCAGTACTTAACCAGTCTTATCACATTTAGCACAATATTATTGAAATTTTTATTCGCTTTAGTTACTCTTTCCTGTTCAAGTTTGGGGTTAGTTTTCTTCCATTTGCCTTTACCATTTGGAATTAAGTAGAATGGATTTGATTGATAAGTTTCTAACACATAAAAAGCAGGCACTATATCAAAAGTCCAATCGTAGCTTTTGAATTTCAATGTTACCGCTTCTCCTCTTGCATGTATTTCTGATTTTTCATATTGTGATACACTTCTTAGAGCTGAAACCAGTTTGTTCTTAACTTTATTAGAATTAATAGAATACTTACTATTATCCCAACCTAAGGGGTTTCTATCTGAGGTAGACAATAAACTTTCATCTGTTGTATCACCATTCACTTCAACTGTAATATCATCCCATTTTGATCCATAAAATGTTGTATTACTGCCATTCAACCCGATAATCAAATCAATATCATCTAGTGGTCTAATTTGAGTTTTTCGTGCAAAAGAGCCAAAACCTATGTTAAATTGTGATGCAATACGAATAAAAGATCCGTTCTTACTCAATATCTCTATTTGATTGTTTAACCAATTCTTGCTTTTCCTAGCTACACTAGTATTTGTTGGTTCAGTCTTAACAATATCATTTAAAAAGTTGAAAAATGCTTTAGTAACACTCTTAGCCATTAATAACTCCCCCATTTAATTTAGTTTTTTCAGTTCCACTGCAGATATTGAAAATAAAAACTCTTTCAAGAAGACTGTTTAGATTTCTCCTCACAATTTCTTATTTATATTATATCATACATTGTTATAAATAACAGGTCATATATGACCCTAAAGAAAAAGCCCAAAAGGGCTTTGTTATAATGTGCATACCATTAGTTGCAACTATTTGTGATACGGCTCGTTGTTATTTATTCTAAAAGAACGGTATATTTGTTCTAATAAAATAACTTTCATTAGTTGATGAGGAAACGTAAATTTAGAAAAAGACAATCTTAAATTGGCTTGCTTTAAGACTGCTTTTGATAACCCTAATGACCCACCAATAATGAATACGATATGAGAATCATGATACGTCTTGATTCGTTCTATCCGTTTTGCTAATGCTTCACTTGTTAACATCTCACCATCTAAATCTAGCGCAATAATAAAACCCTGTGGCAGTCGTTTTAATAACTTGTTTCCTTCTTTATCTTTAACCGCTTCAATTTCCTTATCACTTAACGATTCACTTGCTTGTTCATCCTTGACAGTAATCATATTAAGTTTCGTATAACGACCAAGTCTTTTACTGTATTCTTTAATCGCATTCACCAGGTACTTCTCTTTGACTTTACCTACTGATAGAATCGTTATTTTCATAGTGCAATCTCCTCATCTAACTTAAGCGGTATGTCTTTTACTTGATCAATATATTTGCGCATCGCTTTCTCCGTGTGGTGTAAATATGATAATCCAAGATGTTCTTCAATATAGGCACCTAAATAATGTACTAAATCAAAATAGGCATATAACGCCTCTAAATTGTCCGTATACGTTTTTCCAGCAAAGGTGTCTATTACCATGGATTTCACTTTAGAATCTAAGAGATCAAAGAAATAACGTCCTTTGGCACCGATATTAACCTTGAAGTCGTGTTTGATCCCCATATACCAAGAAAGTAAGGCTTCAATTTTCTCATTTAAGACCCCATACATAAACCGGGTAAAGAACAATTCATTACGGCGTAGACTCTTTATTACATAAGACGTGTCAAAGAAAAACTCATTGAGTTTGTCATGAAACTGTTGTTCAGTTGGTTCTTTGACATAAAAGTTAGATTCTCTTGATGTGTTTTTAGGAAAGATGCCATCTTTATCAATGATGACTTTATACAAGGGATCCTCATTAATATATTTTGCATTATTTACATGATGGAATGAAATATCCATCTTGAACCCATCTTTTAGTAATAATAATCTGGTATACCATGTCATTCCATCACTATTCTGTCCTACATCACTAAACCTAGCAATCGGTGTCCCGAACTGTTTTATCCATGATTCATCGTTTAAAAAATAACCTACATCATCGACATAAAAGGCCGGATCAACATCAGTAAACCGATCAATCTTTCCGTTTTTCATGACTAAAGAGCCTTGATAAACAAGACCTCTAATATGATCATTCTTTCTCGCAAAATCTTCAACTTGTTGTATCGCTTCTTGTAACCTCCGCATAGTATCTCCTTTATTAGATGATTATTCTTTTTTACCTTTCTTCTTGAGTCGTTTAGCTCGTGGATGAGCATCCATGTACGATTGTTTTAACTTATCTTTTGTCACCTTCGTATAGATTTGGGTACTAGACAAGTGCTCATGTCCTAATAACTCTTGAACACTTCTTAAATCAGCCCCATTGTTTAAAAGATGTGTCGCAAACGTATGCCGTAATGTATGTGGACTCATATGCAAATGGGTTTCAGATGTATTCATTATCTGTTTTAAAATATATCTTACCCCACGGGGAGTTAATCGTTTCCCCTTGTAGTTAAGAAAAAACGCCCGCGTCCCTGATTTATTTTTCCTAAGCAACATCGTCCGCGTATGTAGTTGATAGTCACGCATTAACTTAACCAAGTTTTTATGAATCGGAACATACCGATCTTTCGACCCTTTTCCTGTGACTAACACCAGGCGTTTCTCATAATCAATATCCTTTAAATCAACATTTACACATTCGCTGACTCGCGATCCAGTGCCGTATAAGAATTCAAGTAAACATTTATTTCTAAGTCCCATTAACTCTGAGGTATCTATTGTATCTAAAAGGGTTTCCATTTCATTAGGATAAATAAACTTAGGCAATCGTTTTTCTTTCTTAGGTAAGTCTAACTGGATAAAGGGATTCTTTGCTATATGATCGTTATCTAATAAAAAATCATAACACGCCCGTAAACTCGATATTTTACGGGCGATAGTTTTACTTTGATATTGATCATGTAAGGTTGTTAAATAAAACCGCGCTGTACGCTCAGTAATACTCAGTAATGTTCCTAACGCTTCCGTCTCTAAAAAATGCACAAAGCCATTCAAATCATCAATATAGGCTGTTATGGTGTGCTCAGAATAGTTCTTTTCATCACGTAAAAAATGTGTAAACTGACGCATAACATCGACGTTTGTCATTTATAACCCTTCTTCCACTAATCCTTTTATGGCTTCTAATGCCCGTTCTTTATATAACCGTTTACGTTCTTTCTTACGGTGTTTATATCCAAGAGATTGTATTAACCCGAAATTAGCATTCATTGGTTGAAATTTAGATACTGCGGCCGTAGATACATAGTAAGACTCTGCCCCAATCATTGTTGTTTGAGGGAAGATGACGTCTTCTTTATTCTGTAATTTACGGGCTAAAGAAATCGCTGCGAGCAAGCCACTACCAGCACTTTCAACATAGCCTTCTACACCAGTAATTTGTCCTGCAAAATATAAATTGTCACGATCTCTAAATTGATAATTTCTTGTTAGTAATTTGGGACTATTAATAAAGGTATTTCTGTGCATCACACCGTATCTGACTATACTAGCCTTTTCTAGTCCCGGAATCATTCTGATAATCCGTTTTTGTTCACCAAATTTTAAATGCGTTTGAAAGCCAACAATATTATAAAGTGTCCCTTCCATATTGTCTTGTCTTAATTGGACAACCGCATGTGGTCTATTTCCATCAGGCGTTTCTAGCCCTACAGGCTTCATTGGTCCAAAGAGTAAGGTTTGACGACCTCGACGAGCAATCTCTTCAAAAGGCATACAGCCTTCAAAGACTTTCATTTCAAAGTCTTTCACTTCTACAGCGCCCGCATTGATTAACTCATCATACCAATGATTGAATTCATCTTCTGTCATTGGACAGTTGATATAATCTGCATCCCCTTTATCATATCGACTCTTTTTATAACATACATCCATATTAATGCTATCTAATTCAATGATCGGCGCAGCCGCATCATAGAAGTAGAGATACTCTTCATCGACAAGTTCTTTAATCTTATCACTAAGGGTATCGCTAGTTAAAGGACCTGTTGCGATGATTGTTGGTCCAGAAGGTATCTCTTTGACTTCTTCATGGACAACAGTCACATCAGGATGGTTGGTTAAAAAGTCTGTTACTTTCTGTGAAAAGACATCACGATCAACGGCTAACGCGCCTCCAGCTGGGACTTGTGACTCATCTGCACACTTGATGATGAGTGAGTCTAATTCACGCATTTCTTGTTTCAATAATCCAACAGCATTTTCTAAACTGTTTGATCGTAAACTATTTGAACAGACCAATTCTGCGAATTGATCTGTTTTATGGGCAGGTGTTGATTGTTTAGGTCGCATTTCATATAGGGTGACCTTGAACCCTCTTTTGACTAATTGATAGGTTGCCTCGCTTCCGGCAAGACCGCCACCAATGACTGTTATTGTTTGTTTCATTTTATCACCAAATGTATTATATCAAAAAAGCCGTTGAAATGCATTTGTTTCTGCTTAAAACGCATTGATTTATCTCGCTGTGACTGAAATCACATACACAAAATGAAACCTATACTATACTAAAGGTGTCATGAAAGATGAAAGGATGATTCAAATGACATTCCAAACACATGATACTTTAGGAAATATTGTAACAGCATTTCCAAACAGTGCACATATATTTAAAAAATATCAAATAGATTATTGTTGTGGTGGTGATCGCACACTAAAAGAGGCGGTTAGCGATACTGAACTAAAGGCTGAAACGCTTGTGAATGAATTAAGTGAGTACTATAAGAGTTTAGAGCCCTCAACAAATGATTGGACACTATCGCCTCTGGATGAACTCATTCAATATATATTACAAGCGCATCATGCTTACTTGTATAACACCTTACCTAAACTTAGTCAATTAACTGCGAAGATACTGCGGGTTCATGGTAAACACCATCCAGAACTTAGTGATGTATTTCAAACGTTTCATGCGTTAAAAACTGAGATGGATATGCATTTAATTAAAGAAGAAACAGTTCAATATCCAGCGATAGAGACCTATTTACAGTCGCATAAGCAAGAGGATTTAAATCAGGCTGTCAATGTCATTACAGAATTAAAAGATGAACATAGTAATACCGGGGACGCCTTAAAGAAATTGCGTAAGATAACAGATAATTATCACATCCCAGAAGATGTCTGTGAAACGTTTGTCAAAACTTATAAATTACTTGAAGAACTAGAAAGCAATACTTTTACGCATATTCATCTAGAAAATAATATTCTCTTTAAACGCTTAGAAAAGCTAGATAATCGTTTATGAGACCTTTATCCGCAAACGAAACAATCCATCGTTTAGTAAAGCAAGACAATAATTTGAAGGTTATCTTACATGATATTGGGTTTGAAGAAATTGTGAAACCGGGGATGATTTCAACTGTGGGTCGTTTTATGACCATTAACAAAGGTTGTACGATGCGTGATTTAGATATTATAGAAGTTAAAGAAAAACTCAAGCAACATGACTATTTACTTGTTGATATAGACTAAAAAAGCCGATAAACGGCTTTTTTTATCGTATACTTTTTGTCATGGTAACCACAGGAATTCGCGAAAATGCTAACCATGCATAACTACCTAATGTCATGAATATACTCATGCTGATCAACGGTGTTATGGCAATAAGACCCTTAAAAAATAATCTACTCTGAAGTTACACTATTTATAAAGTTTCTGATAGCTTCTGTCCCTGAAAAGATTTCTTCTATTTGATGATTTGTTACCACAATTAAGGTTGGCACCCCAGTAAGTTCTTCAATCGTATTTTCTCCCGTTGTTTGACTGATATCAACTAAGTAAAATGGATAGTCTTCTAAGTTAGTAAAAAAAGTTAAAATCTCCTGTTTAAGGGACTCACAATGAGAGCAGTATGGACTGTAGAAGTACTCAATATGAGTTTGATCATCAACGACTAAGGTTTCACTATAATCCGTAAGGTAATGATTAGAAAAATCATCATATTCTAATCGTGAACTTTCAAAATCGAGTGCTGAACCTTGGTGAGTGATGATATAGTTTTTTACATCTACCGCACCTGTATATGTATTCATCACTGTGTCATATGATACTTCAAGTAACACCGGTAAGGTATCCATTGTGTTAAACGGTTCTGGAATACTTATTTCAGGATCTAATGAAGACTTATTGATAAAAATGATTTCATCTGGAGCTCTATTAAAGGCAAAATTTAGTATATCTTCTTGGATTGATTCACAGTTTTCACAATCATCTTGATAATAATATATTAAGTAATCTTTATCTTCTTTTGTGGCTAAAAAGTCGAATGACTGGACATGCTGTGAAACAAAACTATCATACGTTAACGTTTTATTACTGTATTCATCAATAAAGGCTCTAACTTGTGTTGTCCCTACATATGTTTCTACAACTGCACCTTGCGCAATAATAAATAAACTCGGTGTGCCTCTAAACTCACTAAACTGACTACTATCATTAACATCTTTACTAGCCACATTCATTAGATAAAAATCTAATCCCTCATATGTTTTAAAGAAACTTAATATCTCTTGTTTAACATCGTTACAGTGACTACATGTTTCACTGTAGTAATATACAATATAACGATTAGGGGTAATATTCTCAACCTCATCATACGAGGTATATATGTTTGAACGAAACATCTCATAATCTAACCCATCACTTGTTTCTTCACATGCCACAAGTAATAAGCTAAAAAAGATTATTAATGCGCCTTTTAACGTATTCATAGTGTAACCTCAAAGATTATTGGTTTTTTGGTAATGGCCACTGTTTGATTACTGACAGTTATCTCCGAATGATCCAATAAATTCTGATACACACCATTAGGTACCGTAGAACACGTTATTTTACCCGTTTCATCACCAACATTAAATATGCCAACTACTAAGCGCTGATGAAGTTGATACGTCGCAACAATCACGTCGTGGTCTTGGTACTCAAAATTATACACACCTTTTGTAAAGATATCATCTTTTACTAAGGACGCTAACGTCTTTATATCAGAGGACACATCATACCCATCCCAATGAACAGGATCTTTATCAAATAGACTTGGTAAATTGGTATCAGATCGTTCTTGACCCGCATATATCATTGTGCATCCTTTATTAAAAAATACAAAGGCTGACCAGTTATCTATTTTCACATGATTACTATCTACCATATCGGCAAATCTTCCGAAATCATGATTCTCTAAATTTCTCAGTTTAATATAGTTTTGTGGGTACTGTTCTTCTTGCTTAAGAATGGATGTCAAATACGTTTTTAAAGTATTGTCACCGTTTAAATATCCTTCAAAGAGTGGATGTGTATCATAATCATACGCAATATCGAATACCTGATATATTTCTGATTCACTTAATCCTAAGAAACCACGGTTACGAATATGACGTAAAAACTCGCCATGAACAGATTCGCTTAAAAAGATACTTTCAGGATTGACCGATAACACTTTATCATGTGCTTCTTCCAAGAATTCCATTGGTAATAAAGATGCCACATCCCACCGAAATCCATCAACACCTAATGTTGTCCAATAAAGTAAAGTATCAATCAATTCTTCCCATAAACGATGACTTGTTGAATAGTCTAAGTCGGTAATATCCCACCAATCTCCTACGCGATTTTTAAACTCACCATGTTCTTTATAGAAATATTCTGGGAATTCATTGAGTAACTTAGAATCATATGAAGTATGGTTGTAAACAACATCAATCATAACTTTCATTCCTCGTTGATGAATCTCATTCACTAATGCTTTGAAGTCTTCCAGGGTTCCATACTCAGGATTAATTTTACGATAATCTTGAATTGAGTAAGGAGACCCTAACGCTCCTTTACGTTGCACTTCTCCTATGGGATGAATGGGTAGGAAATAGACAATATCCACACCAAGATTTTCAATTCTGTCTAGGTCTTTTTGAAAGGCTTTAAACGTTCCTTCTTCAGTGTGGTTTCTAATATAAACTTGATATATAAATAACTTTCTTAATTCAATATTGGTTTGTCTTGACATTATACCACCTCTTTAGATTTTGTCATTCTTTTAACACCGCTTATTATAACAAATAACTTCAATTTACAAAAGGATATTTATATACTATAATTAAAATGAAGGAGTGATCTTATGCCGACAATCAAAGATGTTGCTAAGAAAGCTAATGTTAGTGTTGCTACAGTATCCCGTGTCATCAACAACACTGGCTATGTCAATGAAGAAACACGTAAGATGGTACAAGACGCCATTGATGAACTAGAATATGTGCCAAACGAACTAGCACGTAGTTTGTTCCGTAAGACATCAAATATCATTGGTCTTATCGTGCCTCATATTTCAACATACTTCTTTGCTGAGCTTATTGAATCAATAGAAGATGCTGTAACTAAAAAAGGCTATAAATTAATGATTTTTAACTCAAAGGATGATATTGAGTTAGAAAAGAAATATATCAATGTAATTAGTCAATATAATATAGATGGATTAATCTTAGTAGCTAACACGAGAACAGTTAAATCATATATGGATTTAAAAATACCTGTTCTAACGATTGATCACGTCCTAGATGACTCTATTCCATCGATCACATCAAACAATGTTCAAGGTGGTGAATTAGCTGCCAAACAATTATTAAAATCTAAACCAAAAAAAATCATTCATTTTCGAGGACCTAGTGACCTAATCACTGTCGTTGATAGAGCAAAAGGCTTCTATCAAGTAATGGATGACTATGATGTTGAGATTTATACATTTGATTTAGATTTTAAAACACCTGATATTGATGACATTGAAATGTTTATTAAAAAACATCCAGATGTTGATGGTATTTTTTGTAGTAGTGACATCATAGCTATCTATGCGATTAGTGTCTTACAAAAACTTGATTATAACATACCGGATGATGTCGAAATCATTGGATTCGATAATATTGAATTAGCTAATGTGTTATACCCTAAACTGACTTCCATTGCGCAGCCAATTGATGATATTGGAATATATGCTACTGAGACACTATTAACCTTAATTAAGAAGAAGAAACTAAAACAAAAACACATCATGTTGCCAGTAACAATAATTGAAAGAGAAACAACAAAAAAGAGCTAATGAGCTCTTTTTTAATATCCAAATAAGATTTTAGTAAGTTTCATTAGACGTCCTTGCTTTTGTTTTAAGTACTCATTTGATGTAGTATATATTGTTTTTTCTCTTAGATATTCCTTAATCTGAGCATAAAACGCATCAATTACGATAAATGAATTAACAATACTCAATTTCTGAACATTGTTTTTTCTAAGGTAATCAAATAACAAGTTTTTTATTTCATTCTCAAAATTATCAACTTTAGTCTTTAGTTTTGATTCCATATAAGGGTAATCTTTAACCATCCTCGACAGGATACCTTCATATGTCATATGGATGTCCAAAAATTGGCGTAAAAAGTTTTCACTAGACATGTTCAGACGACATGATTTCATGAGTGATTTTTCAATAAGATCCATTTTGTCTGAATAGACGCGATAAACAAGATCCATTTTGGTACTAAAATGCAAAAATATACTCCCTTGAGCTACGTCTGCGCGTGATGATATATCTTTACTCGATACTTTAACTAAGCCGTTTTCTTTAATTAGCTCTTCTGTTATATTTAAAATATGATTACGTGTATTCATCTTTGCTTCTTGTCGCTTATTCAAATGACCACCCACTCACTGACCTTATACTCATTATAATTGGTGTTTTCGCCAAAGTCAAATAATTTTATTCAATGAATTGATATATCATATTACAAATAATAACTCAAACCGAATATCACTGTGGAAAACATATGTGGAAAACCTTAGTTTACACTTTACTAAAGCACTACATTAAGTTGATAAGTAAAATAAAAACGCTCATAATTTTAACCTTATGAGCGTTTTATTTATCTTTTTTCTAAAATAGTAACACTTTCTATGTGACTTGTGTGCGGAAACATATCAAAAGACATAACATGTTTAACTTTATATCGTCTCGAGAGCAACTTTATATTTTTAGTCAATGTACTTGGATTACAAGACACATAAATAATCTTATCAATGACATTTCTGTTTAATAAATCAATCGTCTGATCATGGAGTCCACTTCTTGGTGGATCAATTACAACAACATCTGGTTGAACCCCTTTATCGTATAATTTTGGTAAGACATCTTTCATTGCACCTTGGTGGAATGTAATATGTTCAAAATTATTTTCTTTAGCATTATGTTTAGCAGATTCAATAGACTCTTTTGAAATATCAATTCCATATACTTTTTTGGCAGACTTTGCCAAATACAAACTCATAGCACCAGCACCACAATATCCATCAATGATTGTTTTTTTTCCAATATCATCAATCTGTTCCTTAACATACTGATAGAGTTTGATTGCTTGTACGGGATTTAACTGATAAAAAGCTTTAGGTTGTAAATCATAAACAATATCTCCAATGCCTTCTCTAATTGTATCTTTACCAGCTAGTATCTCTACGTTGTCACCAAATATTTCTACATTCTCAACGTCTCTATTTTTAGAGATTCCCACGCTTACAACATTTGGTAATTTAATTATCTCATTTGCAACATCAAATAAGGCCTTATTAAATATAGTTACAACTAATGTCACTTGAACTTCATCGTTTAAATGGGATTGTCTAATTACGATATATCTAAGCATCCCATACATCGTTTTCGGATTGAACGCATAGATTTTATGCTTATCACATATTGCAATAACTTCTTCATTCGTTTGATTGATAAATTCTGTATGCACAGGGCAGTGAACAACATCAACTAAGTCATTAGAATCCCTTCTATAAAGACCTGTGGTCAATCCAGATTTTGTATTTCTTACTGGCATCTGCGATTTGTGTCGATAATGAGTATGATGCCGCATTCCTTCCATTAATTTAAACGAAATATCCTTTGTATCTATGTTTGTGTAACGATCAAATGCTTGTTCAAGCATTTCTTGCTTAAGTAAAAGCTGTTCGTTGTAGTTAATATGCTGTATTTGGCATCCACCACATTCATCATAATAAGGACAAAATGGTTTTGTTCTTTGTTGTGCACGTAGTCTAATTCGATCAATTTCACCAAAGGCATAGTTATCATGAACCTTAGTAATTTTTACAATAACTTCTTCTGGTGGAATCGCACCATCAACAAAAACTGCCTTTCTTTTATAGTATCCTATTCCTTCTCCATTAATACCTAATCTCTTTATGGTCAATAGTATTTTTTGACCTTTGTTTAACATACTCATAATTGCCTCTTTCTTCGTTCTATTCGTTCTACTATAACGTGTTTAGTCTGGAAATGCAACTCCAAATGCTGTTCCAACAGATAAAACTGCGATTTGTTCTTCATTTTTAAAATTTAACGCCATTGCCGATGTATCATGATGTAATATTACATTAATTTTACGTCCCAACGCTTGACTCAACTCTTGACTAATATGTGATTCATAATGAGATGATATTTTAGCTAGTTTAGCATAGCCTCCTCGATTTGGATAAATCTTCCCATCATTTAAATAATTCGCAATTGCAATATGCATATTAGACCCTTCAAAGGCAACTTCGTTAGCCGTATCAACAATGACTTTTACAATATAGTTATGTAACTTTTTCGCTACATGAAGCAGTTCTTCTTTATCTCTGTCCTTGTAAAAAAGGTACTTAGAATGGACAGGGTTTAATATTATATCCACTTTAGTTTCACCATGTTCTTTTATATGATGACGACGTTTTATCATTGTTTGTCCAAAATCAAACAATAAATATTCTCCCTCTTTGACTAAGGTTGATAATCCTTTTGTTCCAAGATGTTGGGAACCTGCGATGAAGATCACTTCTTTATCAATACTATGTGATTTAAAATAACGTTTTATCTCATTGAAAAACAATTTCGTAAGTATTGGAGATGTGATCCCTCCTACAAGATAAACACGTTCGATGTTTTGCCAATACTCCCAGTGTTCTTTATCCCAAGAAGATTGATTTGTCAGTGTTCTTTGTGAAGGATTAAAGAAGTTACATAATATTTTAGCTAACCTTTCACCATACTGTTGCGCGATAGAAAGGCTCGTTTTTCTAATAGAGGGTACTTCTGATTGAATACATTCATTGAATCTTTCTAATAAATGCTTGTTTGTTTCTAATTCATTTAATCCAAGTTGATCTTTATGGGCTAAGATGGCTTCTTTAATCAAAGAAAGCTGAAATAAATCACTTACTTTGTCATCATCTACATATGTGTTATTAATTGATGCTATCGGTAACATATAGCCGTTTTCTTTAAAGGGATTACTCATTATTCACCAATAATTTTAACCAATACACGTTTCTTACGCATACCATCAAATTCTCCATAAAAGATTTGCTCCCACGGACCAAAATCAAGTCTACCCTCTGTAATTGCACAGACTACTTCACGTCCCATAATTGTTCGTTTAATATGGGCATCCGCGTTATCTTCATACCCATTATGATCATATTGATCATACGGTTTTTCAGGGGCAAGTTTTTCTAGAAATCGCTCAAAATCAGCATGTAAACCAGACTCATCATCATTAATAAACACAGATGCTGTGATGTGCATCGCATTAACTAAGACAAATCCATGTTGTATCTTTGATTCATCAATGCATTTCTGTACATCTCGTGTGATATTAATAAATTCTCGACGATGTTTAGTGTTAAACCATAATTCCTTACGTAAATGTTTCATGAAACCACCTCTTCACCTTATTATAGCACAAAAAAAAGGTAAGACATCAATATCTTACCCAATGTATCTAATTTTTGTAACAACCTCAATGTGAGTTGTTTGTGGAAACATATCAAATGGTGTTACTTCTTCTACCTCATACCCATGGCATTGCAGATAATTTAAGTCTCTTGCAAGGGTGGATACATTGCAAGAAATATATACAATTTTAGGTATTCTCATATCTTTAACGGTTTCTAAGAATGATTTTTGTACACCTTTACGTGGTGGGTCTATAAATAATGTATCAACTTTGTAATTTGCCCAAGAATTGATTACTTTTTCAGCACGACCAGCAACAAATTTAGCATTATTAATTTTGTTGTTTTCAGCATTTTCTTTTGCATCTAGTATCGCTTGTTTAACGACATCAACACCTAGAACAGTCTTAACATGTTTAGCAGCTGAAAGGCCAATAGTCCCAATACCACAGAAGGCATCAATAACAACATCATTTTCTGTTAACTCAGCATATTCCAAAGCTTTTTTGTAGACTTCTTCTGTTTGTAATGGATTGATTTGATAAAAAGAGCGATGTGATATTTTAAAGAATACACCATTAATCTCATCTCTAATATAATCTTCACCAAAGATTACTTTACTTTTTTTACCAAGCACCACATTAGTCTGTTTATTATTGATATTATGTATAACAGATACAATTTCCTCATATCGGTTTGTCAATTTCTCTAATATAATATCTTTTTTTGGTAAATCTTTTGTCTGTGTCACAATTGTTACCGATATATCATCATATTTATATGAATTTCTAATCATAACGTGACGAATGACACCGGTTTGATTATCTTCATTATATGCTGGTATATTGAGTTCTTCAAACACATTCTTTAAATATCGAATGATGTCTGATGTAATTTTTGGTGCAATTGAACATTTTTTCATGTCGATAATATCATGTGATCGTTTGCGATACAAACCAGCAATCATATTGCCATCTTTTTCACCATACGGCATAATTGTTTTGTTACGATAATAGTATGGATTTAACATACCTTCTGTTGATTTAACCTCTGTTTCAATTTTACCTAATTTGCGTAATGTTTCTTTGACTCTAAATTGTTTAAAATCTAATTGCATCTGATAATCCATATGCATCAGATTACAGCCACCACACTCCGCAAAATAGTCACATATTGGTTCTTTTCTAAATGGTGATTTATGTGTAACATTAATTAAGCGCCCAAAACCAAAACTTTTGTTTACTTTAGTCACCTTTATTTCTGCTTTTTCACCTTTTAATGCTTTTTCAACAAAAATAGGGAATCCATCAATCTTACAAACCCCCATACCATCATGTGTCATATCCACAAATTCTACATTGTAGTACTCATTTTTACTAACCACGTTGTCACCTCTATATTTTGCCTTCTTATCTATTATAACACACTTTTATAAAAAGTTATAATTACATGTAAAAAGGGCTCAACCAAGCCCTTTTTAAATTAAATCTATTCGATGACAATTTCGACTGTATCGCCATCAGCTGATTCAATATCGACAATTTTACCAAGTGTTCCACTATCAATCATTTCCAAGATCATATCAACATCTAAATCAAGATCACCTAATTGATCCATTTTCATAAATCCTTTGCCATTCTTTAGTGCGACTTTGGCAAATTCAACTGGGATTTGAACATTTACTTTGTCCCCATCATTACTTAATATTTTGATACGGAACATTTTAAATGCGTCTTTTTTTGGGGATAATTTTGTTACCTCAGTTGTATCTAATGCTTTTAATAGTTCTGCGCCTTCAGCTGCAGTAATTTGTTTCTTTTCAATCATTTCTAAAATTCTCATTCTATCATCCATTTTACTTTCTCCTTTCGATTCATATTATAATTTTTTTCGGTCATGCTTTTTATGTTTACAGTTACAATCAATTAATATTTTATTTTTCTCACGTTCCAACTGATAATCAACCATTAGGTTGTCATGCATAAACATACACATTTTATTGCCTCCTATCTACTTCAATAGTTTGACAGCTTCCTTCGCAGTAATTTCTCCATTTTCTAACTTCTTAAAAACATCTTCTTTCTTCTCTTTTTCATCATCCGTAACCTCATACCCTAAATGTACAATAACTTCATCAAGGTTCTTTTTAACGGTTGGATAAGAAATCCCCAGTTCTTTTTCGATTTGTTTGATATTTCCGCGATTTTTGATGAACACTTCAATAAAATATAAGTCTTCTTTTGATAAATGATTAAATTTAGATAACTTAAACTTTCCTGATACTTCTGTACTACACGATGTACAACTTAATTTACTTACAACTAATTCTCCGCCACATATTGGGCATTCTCCTATAACATTATTCATAATATTCCTCCTAAATAATTCTAATATCTACTTGTGCATCATTTGAATCTACTTGTATTTTCGTATTTTTCGAATATTTGATCAGGTGTGATAGTTGATCAAAATCAATCTCATCATTGTCTAATTTCGCAAATCGTTTACCTAACCGCAAGCCCATTCGCGCAAAGATCATAGGTATCGGAATCGCAAACAATATTTTTAAAAACGTATTGACACCTTTAGACTCATCTGGGACACGAACATCTATCTTTATAAATGTAGCACGTTTTCCTGGTTTTACTTTTGTCACTGGATACATTTTCTCAAATGCCTCTTCAGCTGTTAAGTCACCAGATTCAATTTTGTCTAGAATCCTTTTTGTTTTCAAGTATTTCACCGCCTTTGATTAAATTTATTAATTCAAAGTTAAATATTTTTAATTACAACTACAGTTTATCTTATATATTTGATTTTGTCAATACGTTTAATTAATTTATTTAATTTTGTGTTTAATATGATTAATTATTATATTAAATAAAATAAAAAGAGGCGTTAAGCCTCTTCATTTTCTGTAATTCTTTCTTTTAATTCCTTAAATAAATTTGTATAAAATACTGGATAGTTTTTATCTAGCATAAAATCAATCACGGCCAATGCATCCTCTTTATTATCAAGTTGACCATAAGCAAGCGCTAAATAATATTCCATTTCAACAATATGTAGCCGGGTCTTATATTCAGGGATTAACAGTAATAATAATTCTTTAGCTTTGTAGTACTCTTCATCAATTAAATGTCTAAAAAGTACAATAGTTTGACCTACCGCAAACGTTCTGTGTTTATGTCCTTCAATGCGTTTTTCTAGATTTATGAGTGCTTGTTTATTATTTTGGTAATAATAAATATGTGCTTCAACCAATGTATAAACACGAAATAAATCTTCATTTAAGTCATCTATTGTCAATGTGTTTTCTTGATATACACTAACCGCTTCATCTAGTTTGTTTTGGTAAATCAGTCCATAAGCTTTATATAAAGGATAATAAAGTGGTACGCGTCTTTTCACTTTTGATTCAATGTATTCCATATACACTGATGGATTAACAATCTTTTCTAAATAGGGTAAGGGACGAATTTTAAAATATAACCCATAAATGATATATCCACCACTAATTAAAGCAATAACTCCAATTAATAATGGAAATGAACGCGTGACATCATACAGTACGACTAAAGAAGCAAGAACTAACACTTGAAATAAATACACTTTTACACCTTTGCGCATATTATGTCACCTCATTAATTGCTGCTATACGGTTTGCGGTTGGAGGATGAGAATATCGTAATTTTACATAGAGTGGATGCGGGGTAAGATTAGCAAAATTTTCTTTTGCTAAGACTTTTAATGCCTGAATCATCGCATCATTAGAAGTGTTGAGTGAAGCATAAGCATCCGCTTGATATTCATGTTTTCTAGAAAAACTTGATGTAACTAACTCAATTAAAATAGAGATTGGATCGATTAAAACGGTAAATAGAATTAAAGAAAATCCAATGTTAACCGTATCAAATCCAAAGGCAGTGCTAAACACTGAAACATTAAGCACTAACAGTAAGACACCTAAGTAAACTGTCAATAAAAAGGCCGATTGAAGCATATTAAAGATCACATGTTTATGTTTATTATGACCAATCTCATGTGCCAATACCGCAACTATCTCCTCTTCATTCATCTTATCTAACAATGTATCAAATAATACAATATTCTTAAACTTACCAAATCCTGAGAAAAAGGCATTTAACTTAGTTGAACGCTTAGAAGCATCCATCACACTAATCTTATTAACTTCATACCCAACCCCTTCAGCAAAATCTATAATTTTATCCCTTAAGGAGCCGTCTTCAAGTGGCGTTAACTGATTAAATAAAGGAACAAATACAGGTACATATAATATATTAATGACAATAAAGATCATCACTAAACTCAACCATGTGAAGATGAAGAATGTTGTTCCTGATGGCATTTGCACATATAAAGAGATAACCATATATAATAGTCCACCACCTAAAATGATCGTTAAGAGAATACCTTTAATTTTATCTAAAACAAAAGTCTTTTTGGTTGTCTTATTAAAACCATATTTTTCTTCAATAACAAAGGTACGATAATATGATAACGGTATCCCGATAATTTGATTTATGATGTAATAAGGTGCCATAAAGACAATTACCTGTAATGGTGTACGGTTTGGTACAAGCGCTTCTGACCACTGATTAAATAGTACAAAACCACCACTTGCAAGTAAAATGAGAAATACTGCTAAAGAGATTAATTTCGCTATTTTCGTAAACCGATGATTGTCCATCGAATACTGTTGCCATCGCTTATACTCTCTATCATTATAAATGTCATTCACTTCTTCAGGAATTTTGGTATTTCGATGATCATAATTTAACTTACTCAACCACCAATCAAACATAAATGTAGTTAAGATAATTGTATAGATGATGATTTGTATTGCTAGTTCCATATTATCACTCTCCATTGTCCATATTATAGCATATTATATCCATTGAAACCACTTATAGTGATGCTTTCATTTCAATAATAATATCTCGTAATTCGGCAGCTTTTTCAAAGTCTAACGCTTTTGCTGCATTGTTCATATCCTTTTCTAGTTCACTGATCACACGTGCTTTTTCTTCTTTAGTCAACTCATCTATCGTTTTTGTTTCTTCGCTCACTTCGAGTTTCACACGAACACTTTCTTGAATCGCTTTTTTAATCGATACCGGCTCAATCCCATGGGTTTCATTATATGTTTGTTGAATGGTACGACGTCGTTTCGTTTCATCAATCGCAATTTCCATTGCTTCTGTCATTTTATCGGCATAAAGAATAACTTTACCCTCTTTATTTCTTGCCGCTCTACCAATTGTTTGAATTAAACTACGTTTACTTCTTAAAAACCCTTGTTTATCCGCGTCCAAAATGGTTATCAAACCAACTTCTGGAATGTCTAAGCCCTCACGGAGTAAGTTGATCCCAACTAAAATATCATATGTCCCTAGTCGTAGTTCACGAATAATCTCTAGGCGTTCTAATGATTTAATTTCGCTATGTAAATAGGCTACTTTAAACCCTAACTCACGCAAATAGTTTGTTAAGTCCTCACTCATTTTAATGGTGAGTGTTGTGATTAACGTGCGTTGGTCTTTTTCTATCTTTTGCATAATTTCATTGACAATATCATCAATTTGTCCTTCTTTAGGGCGAACTTCGACTTTAGGGTCTAATAAGCCTGTAGGACGAATAATTTGTTCTACTAGATGAGGTGTGCGCTCCATCTCGTAATCTCCTGGTGTCGCAGATAAGTAGATAACTTGATCGATTTTTTCATTAAATTCATCAAAATTAAGTGGTCGATTATCAAGTGCGCTTGGTAATCGGAATCCATAATCTACTAAAGTTTGCTTTCTAGCTTGATCACCGTTATACATCCCTCTAACTTGTGGTAAGGTGACATGAGATTCATCGACAACTAATAAATAATCATCCCCAAAGAAATCCATAAGTGTCGACGGTGTTTCTCCTGCTTCTCGTAAACTTAAATGGCGAGAATAATTTTCAACGCCACTACAACTCCCTACTTCCTTAAGCATCTCTAAATCATATTTAGTACGTTGCTGTATGCGTTCTGCCTCTAAATACTGATCATTTTCTTTAAAATAGGTAACGCGTTCTTTTAGTTCTTCTTCAATGCGACGGATTCCTTCATCAATTTTATCCTTGTTTGTGACAAACTGCGTTGCTGGAAAAATGGATAATACATTATATTCGTTTAAAACTTCTCCTGTAAGTATATCGATTTCTCTGAGGCGTTCTATTTCGTCATCAAACATCTCTACGCGTAATCCATTAGTTTTTGTATAGGTAGGTAATATTTCAATCACATCCCCTTTAACACGGAATGTCCCACGTGTAAAATCATAATCATTACGGGTAAATAACATATCGACTAGTTTTGCGGTGATGTCATCACGATCAATGATTTGTCCAACCCTTAAGGTCATCATTGAGTTTTTATAATCTTCAGGATCTCCAATTCCATAAATGCACGAGACACTTGCAACAACTATTACATCATCACGCTCTAAAAGCGACGCAGTTGCGCTGTGTCGCATTTCATCAATTTCATCATTGGTCTTAGCATCCTTCTCTATAAACAAGTCTCTAGAAGGTACATAAGCTTCTGGTTGATAATAATCATAATAGGATATAAAATATTCAACACGGTTATCGGGAAAGTATTGTTTTAACTCACTGTAGAGTTGTCCAGCTAGTGTTTTGTTATGAGCTAACACCAATGTCTTTTTGTTGGCTCGCTCAATAACATTACTAATCGTAAAGGTTTTTCCTGTCCCCGTCGCCCCAAGTAGGATTTGTTCTTTAACACCTTGATTTAAATGGTCTGTTAAATACTCAATAGCCTTAACCTGGTCTCCCATTGGCGTATAGTGGGCTTGTAACTTAAATCTATCCATTGTATCACCTTTTTCTATCATAATTGTAACACATCTATGTTCTTTTCTTAATAATATGGTACAATTATTTTGGTGATTCTTATGAATGCATTACTAATCAGCATCAATGCTAAATTTATCCATACAAATAACGCTGTTCGCTTATTAAAAGCGAATAGTGATTTTCCATGTACCATAAAAGAGTTTACTATCAAAGATGACATTCGCGATATTATGACAATAATTGAACGATCGAATGCATCATTAGTTGGCATAAGCGTGTATATTTGGAATGTTGAAATGGTGAAAAAGATATTGAATGACCTTAACACATCGATTCCGATTGTTTTAGGTGGCCCAGAAGTAAGTTATGATCCTGAATACTTCTTATCATTTAATCATGTATCATACATTATTAAAGGGGAAGGAGAAATAGCCTTTAATCAGTTATTACATGCATTAAACAGTCAAGGCTCATTTGAACACATTTCAAATATAAGTTATCTATCTGATACCGGCTCTGTCCATCAACCCATAGAAGAAATCATGTCATTAGATACATTAAATCCACCTTATTATTTTGAAGAAGATATCCACCATATCCCCAACCGGATTGCCTATATTGAAAGTTCAAGGGGATGCCCTTATCAATGTAGTTATTGTTTATCTTCTTTAGAAAAAAAGGTCCGCTTTTTTAATATTGAATCTGTCAAGAAAGCTATTGATTATTATATGTCACATGGTGTCAAAACGATCAAATTTCTTGATAGAACCTTTAATGCGAACAAAAAAACACTGGATTTAATTCAATACATTATTGATCGTGATAATCATCAAACCGTCTTTCAATTTGAGATTACTGGTGATATCTTAGACCCTAAACTGATTAACTTTATTCATAAACATAGTCGCAAAGGGTTATTTCGGTTTGAAATTGGTATCCAATCCCTAAATGAGAAAACCAATGCATTGGTGAATCGTTATCAAAATAACCAGCGTTTATTTGACAACATTAAGCGTATGGTAAAAGAAGATATCATCACACTACATCTAGATTTAATCGCTGGCCTTCCTGAAGAAGATAAGGCTTCTTTTATCAATACTTTCAATACAGTATTTAACTTAGGCGCAAAAGAATTACAATGCGGCTTTTTAAAGTTACTCAGAGGAACAGCTCTTAGAACACAGGCATCCATTTATGGCATTGAGTATCATCAGACCGCACCTTATGAATTAATAAAAACTGGTGTCTTGTCAGAAGAGGATATTCGTGAAATTCATGATGTTGAACACATGTTAGAGTTATACCACAACAAAGGATATTTTAAAGAAAACATGCATCAAATCCTTTTAAATAAAGACTCTGTTTATCATTTTCTTCTTGAGATTGCATCGCATTATAACGATCATAATTACAGTCTTCACAGATATCAATTAGATGATATTTATAAACGCATTATGCCATTATTAACACCATATGAACAATTTCTAATCTTACAAGATTATCTTATGCGTTCTACGATAAAACCTAAAGCATTTTGGAAGAACACACTCGATAAATCTCAGCGGAAATCGGTGCTAGAGGCCTGTTCAGTTAAGACAGACATTCCACTACATTTATTATTTAAACACACCAGGGTCATTCATTATGAAAACATGTATTTCGTCGTTTATTATAAAGGTAATCATCCTGAGTCTTATGTAATAAAAAAGGACCTTTAATCAAGTCCTTAATTATTTACAATCCGTAACAACGTTTCATAAATCGTATCAATCGTATCTTCTAAACTGAGGGTATGATCGATTTCAACATTGCTATAACGCATGATGCTTCCCGAGACAACTGACTGAATCATAAACCGTTTTGACTCATCCAAGGTATCAGGAATCACCCCTTCGGTGATTCCTTTTTGAATGATTTCAGTAAATCGCTTTTCGTAGAAGTCTCTTAATTGTTTCATCTTTTGGATCATAGATGGTTGAATCAATTTCGGAAATGAATGCTCATATTCCATTTGAATATAGCGCATGATGTATTTCTTTTGATCATTCAATTGAAACATGAAGCGTAGTTGAGCTTTAAATAGTGTTTCAAAATCCGCATTATCATCTAGGGGTTGGGCATAAATCATGTCTACCATGTGATCAAATAATTGTGTTATCGCTGCCTGGATAATATCTTCTTTTGTAGAAAAGTATTCATATAATGTACTTTTTCCAATATCAACTTTTTTGGCAAGTTCAGACATCGTAAAATTGACATTCAGACCTTCTTCTTTAATCATATCCAGTAACGCGTTAATAATCTCTTGTCTTCTATTCATAACTGATACCTTTTTTATAGAAGTCAACCATCACTACCCCTAAACTAAGGAGAGCTAATATAACAAGTACTACAGTATATAACGTGGATCCAAGTAATATATTCACAGCTATTGCGCCAATGAAAAACACCGCGCTAAGTAGTGATAATAAAATACGTTTTGCATAACGATACAATAGATAATACATAATTGGCACAATCAACAACGTCAATACGGTCGCATATAATAGTCCACCGATGGTTGTAATGGCCATAGGCTGCATCATTTCTGCGCCTTGTCCGAGACCTAATGCCATTCCTGTGAGTGCGAGTACGGTTGTTAAAGCTGTCATAATAATTGGGCGTAATCGCGTTTTACCTGCCTCAAGTAATGCCTCTTCAACAGAGTAGCCTTCCTCGACTAATTGATTTGTATAATCGACTAGGACAATACCGTTATTGACAACTACCCCTACGAGGATAACAAAACCAATTAACGCCACAACACTTAATGGCATATTCGCAAGATATAATATCGCAAACCCACCAGTAAACGCAAGTGGTAATGTAAACATAATAATGAATGGGTATTTCAGTGATTGAAATTGAGATGCCATAATCATATAGATTAAGACAATTGCTAATACTAGAGCTAAGCCAAGTGTTTTAAATGCTTCTATTGTTTCTTCGTTTTCACCACTAACTGTATAGTCAAAACCATCTGGCAACTCATAACTTTCTAAGGCATCATTGATGACACTAGATACTTCAGTAATATTCGCTCCTTCTTCAAAACTAACATCAACAGTTATTGCTCGATCACCATCGATATGATTGATACTACTTAATCCTTTTTCAAGTTCAACCGTTGCGACATCACCAACCGTAACCGGACTTCCTGATGGGCTCATTCCAACAACTAAGTTTTCAACTTGATTTAAGGATAGGCTTGCTGCTTCAATATTTGACTGACTATCAATGACATAAACATCATAAAGATGGCCTTCTTCATTGATCGTAGTTACCGCTGTTTCAGTCGATAGGTTAGCTGCGACAACACCCATAACTTGCGCTGTTGTTAAGCCATATTGAATGGCTGTGGCTTTGTCGACAGTAACATGAAGTTCATCAGCAAGAATACCAATCCCATCATTCACTTCTTCAACACCATCAATATCTCTGATAACTTGGCTAATTGCTGAGGCTTCATCTCGTAACATATCTAAGTCATAGCCGATGATATCTACTTGAAGCCCACTACCTGTCAGCATTTGTGTTTGTTGTTGTGATCCTGATATAGTTGTAGTCACCATCTGGTAATTGTTATCTAAAAGTTGCTTTATCTTACTCTCATTTTCAGCTGTTGTATCGGCTCTATCTTCAGCAAGTAATACGTTCACTGACGCACTGTTTTGATCTGACATACCAAAGAACATCCCTTGCGTAGATCCTAGAGTGATCCCAACCGTCTCAACATCATCAATGGTTAATAAATCATCATTCAGATTATCTAATACGTCTGTAAACGCATCATAGGATAATGGGTTATCGACAGGATTACTCACTGAGACAACGATTTCACCTTCATCTGATGCTGGGAAATATTCAAAGCCTTTAGTTTGCGATACATAGAGTGACCCCACAAATAATAAGACAACAAAACTTAATACGATTGTTTTGTATTTAAACGCAAACTGATAAATTCGTTCATAAATCACCTTATATTTCGGTTCATGATCTAATACTGTTTTATGCTTTAAAACTTTTGAAGAAATGGCAGGTACTAGCGTTAATGCAATAACAAGTGAGGCAAATAAACTATACGCGATAACATAGGCCATTTCAATAAAGATTTCTTTAATAAATCCTTCAATAAATAATACCGGAATAAAAACACTAATCGTAGTAATAGTAGAGGCTGTTATCGCCCCAGCGACCTGTTTTGCTCCAACGATTGCAGCTTCTTTATTGCTCTTGCCTTCATGCTTAAGTCTAAAGATATTCTCCATAACAACAATGGAGTTATCCACCAGCATTCCAATTCCTAAGGCTAATCCACCTAAAGAAATAATATTTAATGTAATATTAGAAAAATAGATAAGGACAATCGCAAACAATAAACTGATTGGAATACTAATCCCTACGATAAATGTAGCACGTGCACTTCTTAAAAAGATAAGCAAGACAATTATCGCAAGCACGGCACCAATATATAAGTTATTTGATACGCTGCCTGTCGCTTCTTCAATATATTTCCCTTGATCAAGGAGTACTGTTACCTCTGTATCATCATTGGCTTCAATCGCTTCGATCAATGCGTTTATTTCATTGGTTACTTCTGTTGTCGGTGTTGCACTACTCTTTTGAATTGTGATACTGATTGCATTCTCACCATTTACTTTAGAATACGCATCACTATTTGCATTAACATATGTGACATCCGCAATATCATCTAGTGTGACTTGGAGGGGATCAATACTTAACGCTGGAATACCTGGTGAATTAAATAACATCAAATTATTTAATGCTTCAACACTTCCAAAATCATCTCCAACGCGGACCAAATAATCAACTTCATCAATATTGATATAGCCTACTGGGAAACTGATATTCTGGGCTGACAGAATATTTTCAATTAGTTCTTTATCTAGATAAATGGGTTCTGATGGCGCTACTGGCATCGTATCATACATTTGTTCTAACTGCGTGTTAATATTCTCAATAGCAGCTTCATCAAGCACAATATGAACATCACTTTCAAACGCACCAGAGATAGATACACTCGCTACTCCATTAATTCGTTCAATAAGCGGCAACACATCTTCATTAACATACGTTGTTAAAGCTTGTTCACTGACACCCTCTTTTGACACACTCAACTGCATCACAGGCATTAAATCTGGATTCAACTTGATAATCATTGGATCCATGACATCATCTGGTAGACTTGATGTGGTCATATCAAGATTCTCTCGCATTTCTAACACAGCACTATCCATCGAAGTATCTGTATTAAACTCAAGGATAACCATCGATACATTCTCACTTGAGGTCGAGGTCATCTCCTTAACATTCGTTGTTGTTGCTAAAGTTTCTTCAATGGGTTGTGTGACTAATTGTTCTATTTCTTCAGGACTTTTTCCTGGGTAATAGGTCACAACCACACTGTAGGGAATATTTAAACTAGGTAATAAGTCGGTGGTAAGATTGGTATATGATACCACCCCAAAAACTATAACGATAATAACAGCCATAAAAACAGTTATGGCTCTATTAACGGAATAAGCTGCTAATTTTTTCATAAAATCCTCCTCAAATAAAAAACCCGACCGAACGGTCGGTCGGGATAATAATACCATAGTCTCTTACGCTTTGTCAACACTTTTAATCTGTATTAGTTGATACTTTTCCGTTCACTGTGTCTGCATCAAATCTTGTCGGTATAAATGTCTCATCATTATTAAAGTAATCGATATCACCATTAGTATTCTCACATGTGATATTTAGAACATATACATTGTTTAATTCGATATCACCATTAATGTTCTGAGCAGTTAATGTATTGCCATCTTTATTATCGACATTTAAGTTTGTTAAAAGAATTTCACCGTTATCATTATCAAACTCATAATCAGAAAACACAGCGCGTTTAATTGTGATCCGTCCATTGACATTGTGAATATCTAATGTACCGTTTAAACGTGATGTACTATCTAAGACAGAAATATCGCCGTTAGTATTATGAATGGTTAAATCTGTCGTCACATCAATAAACTGTAACTGTATCCGACCATTGGTAAGTTGAATGCTTAATGCATTAGTGTCGATATTATTGATATCAATATCACCACTTACATTTTCAATCGTCACATTATCTAATAATAATGCTTGTGGCACTTCAATACGTACCTCTTTTGTCATTGTAATTGCGCTAATGACGGATGTGATATCCCAGTTAAAGAAATCATTTGTTTGACGTTCTGTAATCATAATCTGGTTGGTCTCATCATTGATAGATGCGCTAAACTCATTATGATTATTATATTGATGATATACATGGATATTGTCATCGTCTGAGAGTACGACATCAATGTCCATCCATTCAAGATCAGTGACAATGGTCCATTCTTCATTATTCATAATATCATCTGTCACATCTAGTTCATACGTATCGACTTGCAACTCATCATATTGGTAATAAGCCAAGACAGCTTCTTGATTACCAAATAGCCATACACCAGTATATAGTATCGTCACAATCGCGCCAACAAGTGCAAAATTCTTAATTCTTCGAATCAATGTATGACGTTTAAACCAACGATCGACACTCACTTTACTTAGCCCCTTAATATACTTGTCACGCTTTCTCAGCTTAAACACATTGAGATGCCATATAATAACTTTACGTGTGACATACAATGCTGCTTCTAATACAACAAAGGCAAAAATTAATAATAATACATACCCCGCTGTTAGAAAGGCAAATAAGAATTCGTCATAGAAGGTTCGTTCCCCAAGCATTAATGGAATAACGCCCACATAAGAGAACATTGAGCCAAAGATTGATATGAAAAAGGTAAATAACGTCGGAATCAACCATGTTGCGATTACCACATCAAAAATAATAATCCCAACAACACTTGCAGTATTTATATTACTGTAGCGTTCTTCTTTTGTTTTCACGTATTTCTTACTCACACCATATTCTGATAATACATTCTCCGCAATTTTTTCAGGTGATTCAAGTTCAGCTAAAATTTCTTCTTCTGTTCGGTTTTCATAATTAATGCCTGTATGAAATCTCTCTTCATAAAACGCGATGATTTCACGTCGTTCTTCTTTATCCAAAACACTTAGTTCTTGGTTTAATTGATTTAAAAATTGTAATTTATTCATAGCGATCACTCCTTATCATTTTATTCACTACCCGCTGAAACTTTTCCCAATCTCGTTTTAAGTCTACCAAACGATTTTTCCCTTTAGAAGTCAGTCTAAAATATTTACGTGCTGGGCCAACACTCGATTCTCTTAAATAGGTTTCTGTATAGCCATCTTTAGTCATCTTTCTTAATATCGGATAGATTGTACTTTCACTTATTGCCATATTCTTTGATATTTCTTGATATATATCATACCCATACCGATCTTTCATATCTACTTTACTTAAGACCACCATTTCTAAAACACCTTTTTTCAATTGTGTACTCATAAAACCCTCCTTTACCGATTAACCATCATCTATTACAATACGTTGTATGGTATTATATAATGTATAGTACCCTACGAAAAATAATAATGCAAGGCCAAAATAAAAAAAGCTGTTGCCAGCTTTTTTATTCTATATCAATTATCCGCATACCGTTGGTTGGGGCACCAATAGGGAATCCACCTGTAATAATAATTCGGCTTCCTTTTTTCGCTCCATATTCTTCTTTAACCATTTTGATTGCTGAAGCAACAACGGTTTCTACATCTTTAACCAGGTTAAAGTGAACAGGTTCTACCCCGCTATGTAGCTTTAACGATTTTGCACTAGCTTCTGTTGGGGTTAGTGCTAATATACGGGCATTTGGTCTAAACTTAGATAAGTATCTTGCTGTATTTCCTGTCATTGTTGGTACAATGATCAAATCAACTTTACTTTGAATTACAGTATATGCCACACTAATCGCAATTGATGTTTGAATATCGCGTGAAGTATTGGTGGTCTTGTTAGCGCGTTTAACGATGTCTTTTCGATCGACTTGGTCTTCAATCGTTTTTGCAATTTTAACCATCATTTCAACACTTTCAACTGGGTATTCTCCAATCGCACTTTCACCACTAAGCATAATTGCATCTGTACCATCATAGATGGCATTTGCAACATCACTGACTTCTGCACGAGTAGGTCTCGGATGATCAATCATTGATTCTAACATCTGTGTCGCTGTTACACTAACAATGCCTTTAGCAAGACATTTATTAATGATGCTTTTTTGAATAATTGGAACATCTTCGGCAGGAACCTCCACACCTAAGTCACCTCGGGCAATCATGACACCATCTGCAATATCGATAATTTCATCAATATTATCGACACCTTCTTTATTTTCGATTTTCGCAATAATTTTTATATTTTTATTCCCA
Source organism: Candidatus Izemoplasma sp. (assembly GCA_036172455.1). Classification (NCBI taxonomy): domain Bacteria; kingdom Bacillati; phylum Mycoplasmatota; class Mollicutes; order Candidatus Izemoplasmatales; family Candidatus Izemoplasmataceae; genus Candidatus Izemoplasma; species Candidatus Izemoplasma sp. The sequence continues at coordinate 41,661 of JAXKVY010000005.1, read as the reverse complement.
TTATATTTCATAATGTTACGAATTTCTTGGATGTCACTTGCACGTCTTACAAATGATGCGGCAATGAAATCAACATTGTTTTGACATCCCCATGTTATATCTTCATAATCTTTTGGCGAGATAAAATCTAGATTTAATTTAACGCCAGGGACATTGATGCCCCGTCGATCTTTTATCGTATGCGTATTTTCAGCATAACATTCAATGGTTTTATTAGCGCGATTAATGGATTTAACAGTTAATTCTAAATAACCATCATCGACTAATACAGTATCCCCTACATTAACATCGTCATGAAAATTAGGATAGTTGACACTAAACGCCTGCTCAGTTCCTTCAATCTCTTCGGAATGAATGGTAACTGTCGTTCCTTCTTCAATGGTAACTTTTCCATTAGTAAATTTATGGGTTCTAATTTCTGGACCTTTAGTATCTAATAAAGCGGCCACATGTGTCCCTAACTTTTCATTAACTTTATCTAAGCGTTCTAACCGTTCTTTATGTGTTTTGTGATCGCCATGTGAAAAGTTTAATCGCATAACATCCATACCTGCTTTTGTTAATTCGATCATTTTTTCAACACTATCTGTCGCAGGACCAATTGTACAAATAATTTTCGTTTGATTTACATCTAACATATTGTCACCTCTATTTCAGTCGACCCACTAGGCCATATCGCTTATTTGGAATTTCACGTTTTTTATTTAACGCAAAATTGATATCATAATCTACATAATCCATATTACTTAATCCAACAGCACGACCACCCTTGCCATTGGCAATGAGTTTTACGGCATACTCACCCATCTCAGTCGCAAGCACACGGTCAAATGCGACAGGGTCGCCACCACGTTGAACATGGCCAAGAATAGTCGCACGTGTTTCATACCCTGTGTAATCTTCGACTTCTTTTGATAATTCGTGCACATCCATCATATTCTCAGTCACGACGATAATAGCGTGCCAACGGCCATTATCATGAGCTTTTTTAATTGCATTTAATGTTCGTTCCTTTTCAAACCCTGTTTCTGGAGTCACAATGTATTCACTCCCCCCAGCAATACCTGCATAGAGGGCTAAGTCACCACAGTTTCTTCCCATCACTTCAACAATACTACACCGTTGATGACTCATTGATGTATCTCTCAACTTATCGATACTATCCACAACAGTTTGTAAGGAGGTAAAGAATCCTATCGTATAATCTGTGGATGAGATATCATTATCAATCGTTCCTGGTAGTCCAATACATGCGATTCCCATCTCGGTTAATGCTTGGGCACCTCGATAGGTTCCGTCTCCCCCAATAACCACCAATCCTTCTATCCCAAGTTCTTTTAAATTGTCCACGGCTTTTTGACGGACACTCTTTTCCTTAAATTCAGGATAGCGTGCACTACCTAAGATCGTTCCCCCACGTGATAATACGCGGGTGACATCAAATCGTTCAAGTTTTTTAATGGTCCCTTCTACAAGACCTTTATATCCGTAATAGACCCCATATACTTCATAGCCATAATGAATTCCACTACGTACTACAGCGCGAATTGCTGCGTTCATCCCTGGGGCATCTCCACCAGAGGTTAATACTGCTATTTTCTTCATACTAATCACCACTTAAATTATAGCACAGTTTAAAATCCCTATAAAGCAATATCAATAATGTATACGTTTTTATTGGTCCATTTTATGGATTTTATCAATGATATATTGTAATCGTTTATTACGAAACTCAACTTTTCCTAAGAAAAGAAAGATATGTTGCTTCTCAAGGATATTCTTAAACCGTTGATATGTCCGCGGAAATAAGACACCATCGAGTTCGCTATCTTCATCATCAATTGTGATAAAAGCCATCTGATCTCCTTTTTTGGTAGTGATTTCTGTAATGCGACTAACCATACCTAAGAGACGTACTGTTTGATTGGTATTATCTTGTGTAATATCTGTTGGCGTTAATAAGTCTTTTTCTGTAATCATTTTCTCATATTTGATTATCGGATGCGTAACTAAATGGAACCCAAGCAATTCTTTTTCATGGGTCATGACTTCTTCATATGGAAACTCACTCATCGGTGTAATCACAAACTCTTGTTGGTCGATAAATGCCCCATAGTCACTATACCCTAAAATATCATCTAATTGCGACATCATTGCACGCTTACTATGATCAAATTCATCACATGCGCCGACCAATATTAAAGATTCAATGACTCGTTTATTAACAATTTGGTGGACACGAGAAACAAAATCAACAAAACTTGTAAAGTTCTTTTTTTTTCGTTCTTCCAATATCGCTTTAACAGTATTTCTGCCAAGATTCTTAATCCCTAATAATGGAAAAACCAGTCCTTGTTTAATCGGTTTAAAGCGTAACCCTGATTGATTAATTGATGGTGGGTAAACTTTAAGACCAAGCCGTTGGGCTTCGCGGCGATACTTTTTAAGAGATGTTGCTGAGCCAATGACACTGTCCATTAATACCCCTATAAAATACTCTGAATAATTGGCTTTTAAATATGCCATCCAATAGGCAACACGGGCATAGGCAACACTATGCGCTTTGTTAAACCCATAGTTAGCGAACTTCACAATATAATCATAAATCGTGTGGCTTAATGTCTCATCTCGACCTTTTTGTTTTGCTTTATTGACAAAGTTTTGACGCTCTTGTTCTAAAGCATCTAATTCTTTTTTACTAACGGCACGTCTCAAAATATCAGCTTCTCCAAGACTGTATCCTGCAAAAATATTCGCAATCTTAATAATTTGTTCCTGATAGACGATGATACCATTTGTTGGTTCTAAAATTGGTTTTAATTCAGAATGTAAATAGGTTACTTTTTCTTGTTTAAAACGTCGTCTTAAGAAAGGTTTGATACTTTCCATTGGACCCGGACGAAACAATGCCAAGACAACCACAATATCTTCAAAGACTTTCATGTCCATTTTTTTTATTAAATCAACCATACCTCTAGACTCTAGTTGAAACAATCCAACCGTATCTCCACGGTTAAGTAGTGACATCGTTTTTTGATCATCTAATGGTATTTTATACATATTAATGTCTTGTCCAGTATTATCTTTAATGATGTTTAGTGTATTTCTAATTATTGATAGATTACGTAATCCTAAGAAATCAATCTTTAATAAGCCTAAACTTTCTAAGTCTTTTGCCTCATATTGGCTTTGCATCATCCCTAGTAAACCCTCTTGTAAAGGAGTATACTGGGTTAAGACATTATCTGCTAGAATAATACCTGCTGCATGGGTACTAACATGTTTGGGTAATTCTTCTATTGCAGAAGCAATCTGTAAAATGTCTTTAAACTCAGGATGGTTCTCAATAATTGTTTGTACTTTTTCTGATTGTTTTATGAGGTCTCCAACTGAATCAACATTGGCTGTTTCTTTTATTATTTGATTAACAATTAATCCACTCTTACCATGAACTCTAGCGGTTTCACGAATCGCTGATTTGATTTTAAATCGTCCGAACGTACAGATACTAGCTACACGATTAAGACCATATAAATCCCGGACGTACTCAATTACATCATCCCGTTTATCGTCCGGTAAATCAATATCAATATCTGGTAATGTAATACGCTCTGGATTTAAAAATCGTTCAAAGACTAAATCATACTGTAATGAATCGATTGAAGTAATCCCTAAACAATATGAAACGAGCGATGCCGCGGCACTCCCACGTCCTGGCCCAACCAAATATCCTTGTTGTTTGGCGTATTTAACAAAATCCCAAACAATCAAGAAGTAATCATTGTACCCCATCTGATCAATTACATTTAGTTCATAGTTCACTCGTTCATAATATGCGTCATGATTGGTCTTTACTGATTGTAGTCGCCGTTTTAAGCCAGCATAAACTAAGGCCTTTAAATAGGCTTTGCTTGACGGTTTATCATGGGGGTATGTTGGTAAATGTTCTTTGCTAAAATCAAGTTCTAAACGGCACTTATTAACTAGTTTCTCTAAGTTATCTAAACTCTTTGGATAACGACTATATCGATCGATAAAACTCTTTCTTGATATAAAATAGTGCTCTTTCTCAAACCTATCTGATTCAACCGAAAAAATGCGTTGTAAGGTTTGTCTAATTGAGGCATCTTCTTTTTGATTATATAATACTCGGACTAATGGTACTAAATTATAGCTCTTCTCCAAGATATCGTTTATCGTATCATTGTCTGTTAATCCAAGATAAATATCTATATTGTGGTCTGTGAAAAAATCTCGTAACATATGAAGTTCATTCTGTTTGTCATTTTGAATAAAATATTTATATTCACTATGGTCTGTATCTATAACGAAAGCACATCCTTGATGATAGGTTTTAAGTTCATCAAGCGTTATTTGGTTATTAAGTGCATATAAACTGGCTAGTTTCAGAAGATGTTGGTAGCCTTTATACTCCTTAGCATACACAAAGATGTGATTTAATTGCTCAGTTACGAAGCCTTCAAGTTGAAAATGACCCCCGATTATCGGTGTGATACCTTCAGTTTTACAGGCTTTATAAAAGGCTATCGCGCCATATAATCTATAATCTGTTAGGACTAGAGTGTCATACCCCAATTCCTTACCACGTAAAACAAGAGAATCTATATCTAAATTAGATCCTCGCATTGAATAACTGGTTTCAATTTGTAATGGCGTAATCGACATAATGTATCACCTGAACTCATTATAGCATAAGGCGCTTTTAAATTGAAAAAAGTAAAGAAATTTTCTTTACTTTTTCTTTAAATAGATAATTGAACTAATGCCTACTGCGATAAAAACAAAGATATCATACTGTTGGATAAAATGAATCCAGTTAGTCTCCTTTTCTTTGGCTTCTATTTGAAAGTGAATCGTTTCAAGATAACTGTTTTCTCCTTTGATTTGCAATACATATTCTCCCGGGTCATCTACAAGTAATGGTGACTCAACATATTGATTATTGAGATACCCATGACCGTCAAACTCAATTTGAAGAGGACGTTGATAGGTTTGATTATTCACAACACCTGTTATTTTAGATGTGATTTGAAATTGCCAGACCTTTTTATAACCGTTAGCGCCTCTTACTTCAAATGTGTAATTTCCTGGTGAGCTGATTTTGTCTTGTGAGACATATAGATCATCATTTAAGTATGCTTCATTATGATTCACATCAATTGATACGGCATCTTGATAAATGCCACCATCCTCAATACCACTTACCTGTGCCTCAATTGTAAAAGTGTAGGTATTCTGATTATATACTAACTCATAATATCCTGGCGTTGATACCTTATATCCGTTTGAAATAACATTCCCATTTAAGGTTGCCTCATTGATGACAGGAAGATACACACTTCCGTGATACTGTGCATTCTCTTCAATATCTAAAGGGGTATTATATTCATAGAAATTAAATTGTTCATCAATCGCAGCTTGATAATAGTCTAATGTATCATAACTAAAGACATAGAGTTCATCTTCAACTGACTCTATTAAAATTTTTCGCTCTACTGTGAACTCATCTAAATAGGTAAATGTTAAATCAAATGATCGAAAGACGTATTGAAGAAACTCAGGCCGTTCAGTCGTCCGTTTTGTTTGATGTGTGCGAAAAATCCACACATCATCAATTTTAAACACATCATCTACAATCTCCATATTACCATAATCATCAATGTATTCATGGACAATATCCCCTTGTTTATTCATGATTAAAACATAAGCATCATAAAAGGTATCTGCCTCTAAATAGTGGACATCGCCATAAATTACTAGTAACTCATCAATCTCTTTCATCCCACGTATATCTACCCATGCATTATCAATGAGGATTGTTGTTTCAAATGGTGAATTTCCTCGCTTAGTGAGGTAGTAGCCACGTTCTCCTTGTTCTGTCCCGAAGCGCTCTGTTTCAATCGTAAACGACTCAAACTCATACGTTTCATATAAATCGGCGTAACTCACTTCACCGTGTGTTATGACAACACACATTAAACATAATAAAAAAATAATCTTTTTCATATCATCACTCCTCAGAACTATGATATGGACTCAGATTATTTTTTTCTTTTTTATACGATATTATTGTGTTAATCGAACAGTATCCCTTGCGATCATGACTTCTTCATTCGTTGGGATGAGTAAGACATTGATCTTTGAATCTTCTGTGGAAATAATTGTTTCTTTTCCTCTGACTAAGTTCTTCTTAATATCTAGTTGAACGCCTAACGCTTTTAACCGGTCGACAACTAATTTGCGTGTTTCGCTCGCATTCTCACCGATACCGGCAGTAAAGCAAATAGCATCACAGCCTTCAAGTAATAAATAGTAAGCTCCTATATAATCAGCAATCATTTTGGCTTGTTTTTCAACAGCTAAGATTGATTTTTTGTCTCCACGTTCAACTGCTTGCCATAAATCTCTTGAATCACTGGATAATTCACTTAATCCTAAATAACCAGAGCGTTTATTTAACTCATCCATCACTTGATCTAAGGTCTTATCTTCTTTCTTAGAGATGTATTGCACAATTGCTGGGTCAATATCACCACTACGTGTTCCCATCGCAATACCAGCTAAAGGGGTGAATCCCATTGATGTGTCAATACTCTTACCGTGTTTAACAGCACATAAACTTGCCCCATTACCAATGTGACAAACTATAACTTTAGACTCTTCAGGGGCTTTACCTAACATTTTTGCAGCGCGTAGACTGACATACTTGTGACTTGTCCCATGAAACCCGTATTTTCTTACACCGTATTTCTCATACCATTCATATGGTAAGCTATACATATATTCTGTTGGTTCCATTGTCTGATGGAATGCTGTATCAAATACCGCAACTGCCGGCACATTTGGTAAGGCTTCTTGAAAAGCTAAAATTCCCGTTAAGTTTGCGGGGTTATGTAGCGGTGCTAAATCACTTACTGATTCAATACCATCAATGACCTCTTGATCAATAATAACTGAATCACTAAACAGTTCTCCACCATGGACGACACGATGTCCTATACCTTCAATGTCATCCAGACTTGATAATATATTTAACGATACTAAACGATCTAATAATAAATTAACAGCTACTTTATGTGTTTTAATCTTTTCTATTTCTTTATGACGCTGATCATCAAACTTAATTGAAAAGATTGCATCATCAAACCCTATCCGTTCGACAACCCCACTTGCAAGAACGGTTTCTTCTGGCATATCTAATAACTGAAATTTAAGAGATGAACTTCCTGCGTTCACAGCGAATACTATCATTGTTCATTTTCCTTTCTGTTTAAAAACCATTGATCGATTTGCTTAATGGTATGTGAAAAAGCTTCATTATCTGTAAAACTCGGTAAATCAACTAACAAAAACTTCCCTTTATCGTTCTGTGGTTCTTTTTGTTTCTTTTGTAAGATCAAAATACTTTTCGGATGTTTTGAAAATAGCGATTCACTGAGTTTAATCAATCCAAACACATGTGCCTTTTTATGGATTTCTTCTTTAAATACATCACTATCTTTTTGTTCAAAGAAATCATTCTCAATCAAGGCAATTAAAAATTTGTCTTGATTTAAGGCATTAAGTGTGTGATTGATAATTTGATAGGGAAGGTACGGATCTTTCTTCTCAAATATAGCTAAATCTGTACAAACCACATCAAATCCCTTATCTAAATAAGAGCGTGTATCTTGATAAAATATTTCATTATCTATAGATAACAAATCACCAAAGTTACGGGCTAAACGACATTGTAAAATATCATCATCTACACCAATAACCTTCGGTCTTATCTCAAGTTGATTACAAATCGTATAAATCAAGTTACCTGTTCCCATCATCGGATCAAGAATACTGTTAATCTCTGTTAAATCAGGGTATAACTTACTGACTAAGTACCCCATAAAAAGACCGATCGAATCAGGGGTCATTTTCGCATTTGTTTCATAGGTATGTTTAAACCCTTTTAAGATACCCAATTGAACTGCTTTGCGTACTTCTTCAGGATTGAAATCAGTATTTTCTACTACTTTTTTTACCTGGTAAATGCGCTCCATATCATCCTCAACTAAATCATATTCAAATTCACGATCTAAGAGAAAATCAAACGCAACATTCATTCCTTCAATATATCCTAATTGATTTTGTTCATAAAGAATATTCGCAACCATATCAAAATAATCATAAAATTTCTCTATATGGGCTTTATTAATCATTTTTATCACCACAAATTAATTATAGTTGAATCAAACGTATTTGTCTAATGATAATCACATTTCTTGTTGGTGGCTTTGATTTTTGGTATAATTAACCCGGTGGTTAACATGACAAAAATCATACTTAAACTCATTGATTGGTATCAATCAAACACACAAAACAAACAAATTACCTGTCGATATCATCCGACATGTAGCAATTACGCAAAGGAAGCATATCAAACCCGAAACTTTTTGTATGCGACCATATTAAGTATTTGGCGGATTCTGCGCTGTAACCCCTTTTCAAAAGGCGGATATGATCCAGTCCCAAAAGCGAAAAATAAGGAGTGATTTAAGTGGACTATTTATCGATTGAATTACCTGCTTTAGATGGCAAAACCTATAAACTATCGGATTTTAAAGACCAAAAAGTGATTCTCTACTTTTACCCCAAAGATGATACATCAGGATGTACCCTAGAAGCCAAAGATTTCACTGCTTTAAAAAATGACTTTAAAGATAAAGGCTATCAAATCATTGGTGTCAGTCGGGATTCTATTAAATCTCATCAAAAATTCACAGATAAACATGACTTGAACCTATTGTTACTTTCTGATGAGACTGAAGAACTTGTCAAAGCCTTTGATGTCTTAAAAGAAAAACAAATGTTTGGTAAAACTTACATGGGTATTGTTCGTTCAACGTTCATTTTAGATGAAGATGGCAATGTTGTTGAAGAGTATCGCAATGTTAAAGCAAAAAATCATGCTGAGGAATTACTAAAATCATTATAAAATCACTTCCGAGGAAGTGATTTTTTTTATTAGTAATCGCGAATTTCACCAGATTTATCAAGGCTATATTTCACACCAATTGGACCGAATAACTCATAGACAAGCGTTGCAATCAAAACAACAATTAAAATTGTTATTCCAGACTCACCAAAGTCTGATTTTGCTTGATATGCCATTCCCAATGCCACTCCAGCTTGTGGTAATAGACAAAGTCCTAAGTATTTTTTAACATTTCTGTGAGAATTCATCAACTTAGCACCAACGAATGATCCACCCATTTTACCAGCGATACGTGCTAAGATGTAAATCACTGTAATCCCTGCCAGGCTAACATAATTAACATTAGTATTTTCGAAAAATGCAACTACTAACTCCGCACCAGCAAGTGTGAAAAATGCCACTAAAATTGGTGCCGTAAAACTTTCAACAGTTTCGTTCACATCATGACTACGAACACGACTCATTGAATTAGCAAAAACAATTCCCATAACCATTGGTGTTAGTATCGGTGATAAATGGACATATAACTCACCAAAATGTAATCCGATTTTTGCCATCCCTACAGTCACTAATACTGCAACGATACTGACCGCTAAAAATAGTTCTTCTTTTTGATGATCTTTACTATCTATTTTACGGACAATTAAGGCCCCTAATAACCCAACAACCAAACCAATCAATGCTGAGAAGACAAGTTCTAATGCTGGTCCTTCAATCATTTCAAGAAAGGATAAACTTTCTCCTCTTGTCATCGAATTAGCAATTGATAGCAAGACGCCAAACAAGATAATACCAACAGCATCATCCATCCCTACAAGCGGGAGTAACGTATCTGTTAGGGCACCACGTGATTTATATTTTCTGGTTAGTAACATAATTGGGGCAGGAGCAGTAGCTGTTGCAACAGCACCTAACACTAAGGCAATCGGTAATGATACGCCAAATAATAATAAAGCAAATATGACTAACAATGCCGCAGCTAATGCTTGTAATATTGTAATGATAATAACTTCTTTGCCGCTTTTTTTCAGTTTAGTAAACTCTAACTCTGTTCCAATTCCAAATGCAATAAAGCCTAAAGCAACACTAGAAATAACAGCTAAATGTTCAACTAATTCACCCTTATGAATCCCAACCAGCAGTAAGCCTAACAGTACACCGCTAATAATATATCCTGTAATATGCGGTAACTTGATTTTTTCAAAATACCTACCGGCATATATCCCAAAAAACAATACGAGGGCAAGCACTAATAGTGCTTCGTAGGTAGTGGATACATCGCTTGTCATAAATAGATTGAACATCAAATCACTTCTTTCATATATTTATACTTCTTCATAACGCAAATATCATTTTACTCCTGTGAATACTGAAATGCAAGTTATTTCATAAAAAAACACAGATTTATTTAATATTCTAACTATTGGTTATAAAAATTATGATTTTTATTGTATAAAAAAACCATGTTACCATGGTTTGTTTTATAATCTTGGTGCGGGTGACAGGAATCGAACCTGCACTCCGAAGAACTAGATCCTAAGTCTAGCGCGTCTGCCAGTTCCGCCACACCCGCTAAGATGGCTGGGCTAGATGGACTCGAACCATCGATCCCGGAGTCAAAGTCCGGTGCCTTAACCGCTTGGCCATAGCCCAATAATGGGGCGACCGATGAGAATCGAACTCACGAATGCCGGAGCCACAATCCGGTGCGTTAACCACTTCGCCACGATCGCCGTATAAATACAATTTTGAGACTATTAACATTTTATGCAATTCAGTGATAAATGTCAAGTCATTTTCATAAGTTTTTTTTACTTGAGAGTTGGCAAGAGAGCAAAATTGTTATATAATAATTAGATGTGAAAGAGTGATATATATGAACCAAAAACTATCTAATGCTTTAACATTGTTCGCAATGTTTTTATTATCTATTATTTATCTAGAGATACTCTTTAAAAGTCGTGTGCTTATGTTTGAATTTAATGCCGCTCTTTTTAGGGTTATTTTATTCTCATTTGCTTATGCATTCTTTATTATGTTTGTTTTAATGTTTTTTAAAGAGAAAACCGCGAAACGTATGTCCCTGTTCGTTATGGTGATTTTTACCTTCTTATTCTTAAACCAAGAAGTTTATTATTCTTTCGTTGAGGGGTTTTATTCTTTTCGAGTAATTGGCGATTTTACTGCTGGACTATCATTTTTTAGTGATTATTTCCTAGCACTTAAATTTAGCCATATAACTTATGCATTCCCTTTAATTGGATTTATTGTTCTAATGAAATATAATCTTATAAGTTATGATATCGAATATTTTAATATCAAACAACCGTTAATTGTTCTTGTTATTGCGTCACTAACTTTGTTTATTGGCATTCAAACAATCAGCGATAAAACAACGATTCAAACAGTTGATACTGATGAACAGATAATCGATGTCACAAATGGGACTCTCATTAATTATAATGATGTGGATTTATACACCTATGTATACAATAATCAAGAAGCCTTACACAAGTTTGGACTATTAACCTATACACAACGCGATTTTTTTAACTTATTCAGGAAGGATCCGATTTCAAAAGAAGCTTATAACATTCTTATTCGTGACTATTTAGAGAACTTACCTGAACATAAGCGGAATAATATGACTGGCTTGTTTGAGAACAAAAATTTTATCTTAATTATGGCAGAAAGTTTTGATACATTTGCCATTAATGAGACTTTAACTCCTAATCTATATGCTTTAAAACAGAACTATACCTACTTTGAAAACTATTATTCACCGTTGTATTATCGTTCAACGGCAGATACGGAGTTTCTCGTGCAAACATCAATGTATCCCAATAAAAACGTGACACTAAGCATGGATGCTTATATGGATAATACTTTTCCGACTACCCTACCAAAGCTATTTGAAGATGCTGGGTATTCAAGTTATTCATTTCATAATTATACAGACTACTTCTACCCTCGCGGTGATTTCCATATGAATACTCTTGGCTATGATCAATATTGGGGTAGTGAAGAACTCGGTATAACCTCTAACTTCGATCCTGATGATATTATCATAGACCATGTTTGGCAAAGTGATTATGAACTTATGCAACTCGCTGTACCTAAGTTTATTGATGATAATCAGTTCTTTGTAAACTTACTTACTGTCAGTGGACACTTCCAATACTCTGAGAATCATGAAATGGCGAAACCTGAATATGTGGAAGCTGTTACGACTTATCTTTCAGAACAAAACCTGTTAGATGATGTCGCAGATGAAATTATATATTATCTAGCAGTCCATATGGAATTAGACCGGGCAATCGGTTACCTTATGGATGAGTTAACCGCAGCCAATAAACTCGATGATACGGTCATTATGATTTTTGGAGATCATTATGCGTATGGTATTAATAATGAAGATATTTGGGAGTATGAAGATACGTATAAAATTGATAATGATGAGTTAGATATTCATAACGTCCCAATGATGATTATTTCAGATGAAACAGCATTTCATGGCATTCAAGATGAATATATGTCTAGTATTGACATTATGCCAACCGTTGCTAATCTCTTTGATTTAAATGTGAATTACCACCAATTATTTGGTAGTGACATCTATGATGATGAACGGAATATTGTTCATTTTGCGAACGGAAGTATGTTGAGTGCTGATTTTAGATATAACTCCTTAACACAAGATTACGAAACAACTGACGATAGTATTACAGACTATTATCTCCTTAGTCTTAACACCGCTTTTGTCAATGAATATTTATATAATGTTCGTATTCTTGAATACAACTACTACAACAAAAAAGATTAAAAAAATCCCTTCAGTTTATATGAACTGAGGGGATTTTTATCTCTATCTTTCCTTAACAACATCTAAGTAGATCTTTTCAATTTGTTTAGCATATGATAATGCTGAAAAGCGCTGAACACTCTTGATAGTGTTCTTTTTAAGTTCACTTTGTTTACTAGGATGTTTAATATAATTTGATACCAGATGAACAAAGTCTGCATCGTCTGTGAACGTAAAACCGTTTTTATCATCAATCACAACATCTTCAAGGTTATCATCATATTTAACAATTAATGGTAAACCACTTGCCAATGCTTCATAATAGGTTAATCCTTGGGTTTCAGTCACACTAAAGTTAACAAATACATCCGCAAGCTGATAATATTTAGGCACCTGTTCTGGTGGAACCATACCCGTAAAGATAACATAATCTTGAATGCCATATTTGTTCACTCGTTCAGTGAATAAATGTCGATCTGGTCCATCGCCTACAAGCATTAGTTTAGCATTCGAATGCTTTTGCAATACGTCAAAGAAGCCATCTATTAATGTGTCGACGCTTTTTTCTCTAGATAAGCGTCCTAAAAATAACATGACAAAATCATCTTGATTAATGCCTAATGCGTGTTTTAATGCAATGATGGACTCTTTAGAAAATTTTGAGGGATGAAATTGATTAATATAAATACCCGTAGGTATAACCAGGCCTTCTTTATTAAACCCATACCGATCAAAAGTCCGTTTAACTTTGACTGTCGGAAACACAACTTTATCAGCACGATTAGCAAAACTTTTTGAATACCATTTACTGATTAGGCGAAGTGGCTTTGTCAGCCATTTTGAGACAAAGTGAACATAGTCTTCATACATCGTATGATAGGTATGAACAACTGGAATATTATTCCGTTTTGCCGCACGGCGTCCTAAGCGTCCCATGGTAAACTCAGTATGGCAATGAATGACATCAAGATTCAGTTTATCGAGTTCTTTTACTTTCTTGTGTGTCACTTTTCCAATACGATATTCTTCTAACCCTTTCATCGGTAACCGGAATCCTTTCACACGGTACACATTGGGTTCTTTTTGGGCATGTTCATGATCATTTGTAATCACATGCACTTCGTGCCCTAACTTGGTTAATTCTTTAACTAATATATCAACTGATATCGATACCCCACTGATAATTGGATAATACGCATCAGTAAATAATCCTATTTTCATAATGTCACCTGCTCGTCTTTAAAGATTTGTCATATAATAAATAATACAGATAAAAAAAGCCAAATGCGATGATATAGTGTATCGTCGCAAATATAATCGACGGTGTACTTGGAAATAACTCTCCAAATATACTTTGTCTTGTTAGATAAAAGTAATCCGTTTTTAATAAAGCATTAATGGGAATAAAAAGATACAGTGTGATGGCCATTAAAAAGGTAATCCGATAGGCATCTTTAACGGTAGGAACATAGTCTTCATACAATACCAAGTAAAACGGGGTAATAGCCAAAAGGTAGTGATCAATAAAGAATGTTTCTGTTAAATTGGCTATATTATTAATTGGTCCATTTGGATAAATAATTCCAGCTACCCCTGTCGCGCCCCAGAAAAACAAAAACGGCATCACGTGTCTGTCTTTTGTCAAAACATAATACAGTAAAATGACTGAGCTTATTCGACATACATAAAACGGCAATGACTCACCTAAGATAAATCCATCTCGAATAATCGCAAACCCATATCGTGTCAATTGTGTATAAATCAATAATAGTGTTACTATTAAATAAAGTTTATCTTTATGCTGCTTGAAAAATGATGGATAATGAAACAACGCATATAGTCCACCAACAAACGAAAAAACAAATATCATATACATTAAGTATGGATTAATAAAATCAAAAAACAACATCGTATCACCAACTTATCGTAAATTACATTATATCATATTTAAGCGGTTTTTGTTATTCATTTTCAATAATTATATCAGCTTCATCAATGATATTGAATGCTTCAAAATATGCGTCTTCAAGAGGTATCCATTCATTTATAAATCGCTCATAAATATGAGGTTGACTACGCTGTTTTAATCGTTTAAGTTGTGTTTCACGTGAAACATAACAAACCACTTTAAGATCATAATACGAAACAAGCTTAGGATGATGCGCATAAACACCTTCAATAATCACAACTGTTTTTTTAACTAACGCAGGCCGAGTTTGTAACGTTTGTGTTTTACAGTTAAAGTGATGACTGTATATTTTATCTGACTCTAGTCGCTTAAAAACCTCATCTTGTAGTCGCTCAATATCAATATTGCCACCAGGCTTACTCAGACGTTTTACTGTTTTCTTTTCTTCAGGTAAAAAATAATCATCCATATGGATAATCGTCACATTAAATTGTTTGCTTATCTCATTCACAAGAGTAGTCTTACCTGAACCACTTGGCCCATCAATCGCAATGATCATTGTCTGATTCCTATTTAATATATTAAATAACTTTTCTTTAATTGTCATCACCACCTAAATTATTATAACAAAAAAAGTCACTTTTTGGTATAATAGTGTAAAGGTGTGATTTTATGGCAAAAGTTGTTGTATTAAAGGTAACATCTTATGATGTAAAAATAATAAAAGATAAACTCTTAGAAGGACTAAATCTTTTAGGTGGTATCGAAAAGATTATTCCAAAAAACCAATCAATACTTCTCAAACCTAACTTGCTTATGGGTGTCGATGTTGATGAAAGTGTTACAACACATCCAAACGTATTCAAAGCAATAGCTGATATCCTATTAGACAAAGGCTACACCGTCGGTTATGGTGATTCCCCGGGGTTTGGAAAACCCTCTAAAGTTGCTTCTAAAGCAGGGATTTCTTCTATTGCGAATGATTTGAAAATTCCCTTAGCTAATTTCGATCATGGACATACAATTCATCATCCTGAAGGGAACATTTCAAAACAGTTTGAAGTAGTAGATGCCATAGATGATTATGACGCTATCCTTAATCTTCCTAAAATGAAGACACATGCCTTACAGCGCATTACTGGCGCAGTAAAGAACTCCTTTGGTCTTGTGTATGGATTAAATAAGGGTCTAATGCACGCTCGATTTCAAGATGCCCATACCTTTGCTCAAATGTTGGTTGATTTAAATACTTATCTTGGTGTAAATCTTCATATTATGGATGGAATTATTGCAATGGAAGGAAACGGTCCTAAAAATGGTCATCCTACGATGATGAACACAATATTAATATCACAAGATCCTGTAGCTTTAGATGCTGTTTTCTGTCAATTAATTGATATTAACCCTAATTACATTCCAACGATTACTTTAGGCACTAAAAGTGGTTTAGGAGATCATCATCATATTACCTTGTTAGGGGATACCATTGATACATTAATAAATCCCGACTTTAAGATTGAGCGAGCACCTTTAAAAAGTTCTGAGAGCTCGTCTCTTACGTTTTTAAAAAACCATATTATAAGACGCCCTTATATCATCGAAAATAAGTGTAAAAAGTGTGGTGTTTGTGTGGACGTTTGTCCAATTGATACAAAGGCAATAAACTTTGTATCTGATCAAAAAACAAGCCCACCTAAGTATGATTATACTAAGTGCATTCGATGTTATTGTTGTCAAGAAATGTGTCCTCATAATGCCATATCTATAAAAACGCCTTTCTTGGGAAAACTAGCTTATAGACTCCGTATACTAAAATAAAATCACTTCCGCGGAAGTGATTTTTTTGTTTATTCTACGAAGTAACTTATCCCGTAACCTTTACGACCGACATGAATGGTAAATACAGGTCCTAGACGTGTTGACTCTGTTATTTTTGCGTTAGGATACTTGCTTTTTAGTGCATCTTTTAATTTATTAGCGCTATCTTCTGAGTTTTTACTCAATAAATAAAATGTAACTTTTTTATGCCCTTGAAGTGTTTCTTCAATACTGTTAATCATGTAACGATGAAGTTTTTTATACGTCCTTTCACTCTTAACTAGCTTGAGTTCACCATCAACCATACGAACAATTGGTTTTACACGTAATACTGTTCCAATCATGGCCTTTGCAGCACTTAAACGTCCACCTTTTACAAGAGAGAATAAGTTCTCAACTGTAAACATTTGTTCTGAATTAGCAGTGATACGTTCGGTTCTAGTAATTACTGTGTCTGCTGAGTCACCATTTTGAATCATATCAATAATTTCTAAAGCAATCATAACATTTCCATATGCTGCTAACTGCGTATCAAAGATATGAACTTTATCAGGATCATCTAACATATTTTGTGCTAATGTAGCACTTTGATAGGTTCCACTGATATCCTTGGATACTACGACGACAAATATTTTCTCATATCCCGCCTTAATCTTTTCTTGGTAAGCTTCTAAGAACTCACCTGGTGCTGGTTGGCTTGTCGTTAAATGACTACCACTATCTTGTCTCTCATAAACAAAATTATTATCAATTTCTGTCTCTTTGAAAGACTCTTTTCCATCTACCACATTTAAAGATACAACCCCTATATCATTTTCCTTAATAACTTCTGGTTCTAAGTACACTGTGCTATCTACGATTAATCCTAATTTTTTCATCTCATCTACCTCTTTTTTATATTAATATTCCTAAATAAATTGCTACAAAGTGAGTGATACTGCCAGCAAGAACAAAGATATGCCAGACAAAATGGTGATACTTAAATTTGCTAGCATAAAATATCACACCAAGTGTATAACTAATCCCACCAACAAATAAAAGTGCTGTACCAAATTCTAATAACTCAATTACATCACTGATAACCCATAGGATGCTCCATCCCATAACAATATATAATATTACATATAAAGCATGGTATTTATGAAGCCAGATAGCTTTAAAAGTTATTGCGAGTATCGTTAATCCCCATAATACAGCGAGTAAAATATACCCTTCAATTGATTTAATAACTAGTAACATAAAAGGTGTGTAAGTTCCACTTATTAGTAGAAAAATACTGCTATGATCGAGTCGTTGGAATACTTGATTTGTTCTAACCATTTTATCCGGAAATGCATGAAATAATGTAGAAGATAAATACAGGATCACAAGTGTAATACCATACACTAATGTGGCAAATAATTCAATTGTTGTGTCCGATACAAGGATCATCAAAATCAATCCGGTAATGGCAAGCAAGACACCAACGCCATGTGAAATAGCATCTGCTAATAATTCGCCTAATGTCGTTTTTTTCATTTCTCATACCTCTTTATAATTACTCTATTACACATAATAATTTATCATTAATTACTCTATCTGTCAAGGTAATCATAAAAAATAGCCCAATAATGGGCTATTGAATTTACATTAGGTGCTTAAAATGGGGATTTTCCTTCATTTTAAACTGATATTTTGGCTTCATAATCATGTCTTTTATCTTGTTCTTTAGACGATTTAATCGACGGTTGTCTAGTAGTTTAGGGTAATCAGAGACCATCTTAAGGTAGACATGATACCACAAGGTATAATCATCAAATCGACCAAACACTTTAACACTTTTATTGTTCATTTGCCAAGGTTTAACTCCTGCAAAGTGTGTTCCATTCAACACATTCAGTTGTGGATACCCATTAAATGATGCATACCGTAAATCAATATTGTGCCATTTACCACTGAATTTCTGTGTTAAATATTGCATCTCTGGCCACCTGAACTCAGCGATTTTCGCTGCAATATCTTGGTTCTTTGTATCTTCCATGATAGACGTATATATCTTTACACTCGGGCGCAATACCCATAATGCGGCAAGAACACCCATATTGTCTGAATCCATTAACACACGATCTGTCATATCTTTAGGGATCGATGTTCCATGTGGAACATTGCGATAGACATCATGCCAAATCCATGTTCCATATTGTTTCACAGTATTCGGTGTAATATATTTACCATCTTGATACTCCATACAATGTGCTTTGTATTCATTAATAATGCCTGCGGGTGCATCAACGTCAAATAATGCATCATAATTTTTAATTGGTAAAATGTCCGCATCTGCTAAGACAATCTTATCATACGCTAAGTCATACCCTCCGTTTTCACCTAATAAGAAGGCATTAAATCGTGTAAATAAAAATGGCCGATCTTGACGTTCGTGGCGATTATGGTGTGGTACATATACTTGATCCATCTCAATCACATGTGTGAATACTTCTTTCAAAGCTTCTTTACCATACTCAGTGACCCCTTCAGAGACAATACAGACCAAATCATGCGATGTGCCTTGTTGTTTTAAAGCATAAGCAAAGACTAAAGCACCTGGAATAAAACTATCGTTACGCATAACAAATGTAACATATGCATAGTTACTCACTATTATCACCACCGAATGTTTCAATAAATATATCAACAATTTCAGGATCAAATTGTGTTCCTGCATTTTCTTTCAATTCTTGAATCGCTTCTTCGTGAGATTTAATCGTATTATATGGCCGTTGAGTAGTCATCGCATCATAAGCATCTGCTACAGCTAACATCCGCGACAATAAGGGGATTTCATGGGCTTTTAATCCTTTTGGATAGCCAGTACCATCATAGTTTTCATGATGCGATAAGATGTATTTTGCGACATTTTGTAATTCAGGTGAGGCCTGTGCGATACGATAGCCAATTTCTGGATGTCGCTTCATTTCTCGCCACTCATCGTCTGTTAGTGGTCCTTCTTTTTTAAGAATTTCATCTGGAATTCCGATTTTCCCAAGATCATGTAACATACATAGTAATTCTAAATCATCTCGTTTGTCACTACTTAATCCATATTGTTTAGCGAGCCCTTTTAAGTAATCGAATAAACGATTTCCGTGTGATTGGGTTTCGCTACTTTTCTCCTGTAATGCTTTTTGCATCGATGTAATAATTTTACTATGCATACTTGATTTACTTAACATTTTACGTTTATACATGTTTGTTTCTGCGATACGCATAATATCCATAATATCATCACTTGTTTGTTTTTTAACACCATATCCAAGGGATATACTTGGTGTTACACCTTTTATTGCATCTTTGGTGCTTAAGCTTTCAAAATACTGAATGATGCGGTACATGATAATATGAACCTCTTCTTCATTTGTTTGAGGTAGTAAAATAACAAACTCATCACCACCCCATCGTCCTACAATATCTTCTTGACGACACAAGTATTGAAGGGATTTAGCGACTGTCTTTAACAACGTGTCGCCAACATCGTGGCCAAAAACATCATTGGATAACTTTAACCCATTGACATCCCCCATAATCAATGAAAATGGCAATTGTCTTTTGGTATCGAGTCGTTTTATCTCTTCTTCTAAATAGGCTCTGTTATATAAACCTGTCAATACATCATGATAAGATAAATATAGAATTTCTTTCTCGCGTTTCTTTTGTTCATTAATATCGACAATAACGTACACTTTCCCTAGTACTATTCCGTGGTTATTACGAATATTCCGAACAGTTACACTAACATGCCAATACATGCCATCCGTAGAGACTAATAAAGCATCTGATGATTGATATTCCGACACTGATAAATAATCAATTCGTGTATATTGATAATCTAATAACGTTAATACTGAGTGTATGGGTACCCCTTCAGTGGACTCATTCCACCCAGTCATATTAGTGGCATTCTCATTCATCCGGGTAATCTTATCATCTTTATCGGTGATAATGATTGCTTCTCCAATTGAATCAAGGGTATGTAAGAAATATTCTTTTTCGGCATTTGTTTTCAAATATTCACTTCTCAGTTCAGACATATCCCTTATAATAACAACAAAGTATTCGGTGTTATGATAATGATAAACAGAGATACCTGCATTTACTTCGTAGACAGTACCATCAATTGACTGGAGTTGTAATTCAATGATACCACTTTCTCCGCGATCAATAAAATCATGTAACTTTTGCAAGTTATCGTCATCTAAAAAATCATTATATTTAAGTTTATTGTTCTTCATATGATGCAACTGAAAATACTCAGCAGCTTGTTGATTACGAAAAATCAAATTTGTATCTCTAAATACAAATACCATTTCCTGTAGTTGATTTAACAACTTTCGATACTTCAATAAAAAATCGTCACGATATTCCTCTAAACATACAATTAGATATGTATGTTCTTTAACTGTTATATGTTTCTGACGATATGTCTTATTATCGACAACGAAAAGAGGGGTAGTTAGTCCCTCTCCTTTTGTTACCTTTTCCCTAATCTTATCGGTTGGTAATGTCGTATCAATCGTCGGATAGATAGTTTCCTTATCAGGATCGATAACCATACAATCATGATCTGATAATTGTGTAATAACTTCATAAATGTGCTTAATTTCTGTCATTTTCTGTCACCTGTTTTCCATAACCTAATACATGATATGTTCCATTAGCGTTACTAAATGGATAGAATGTAAATTCAACTAATAATCCATTGACGGTATGTTGCATTGTGGATTGCTTCCCTTTTAATGCTAATTGAATTTTCTCACCAAAAATATCATCCGCTTGATCAAGCGAAAGATTACTTGGTAAATCTGTCTCTTTTTGTTCACTAAAATATTGTGCAAGTTGACCACGCATTTGAACTAAATGGCCTTCGTGATTAATTTCAAAGACGATACCTTCAATGCGATCCAATAAGAAGGCAATCTTTTCTCGTTCTTGTTTAAGGGTTGTTTCAACTTTTATCTCATCAGTCATATCAACTGAATATCCTATAATACCAATATATTTATCATTCTTATTAAAGACTGGAATCTTTGTTACTTCTGTATAAGCTTGTAAATTATTCTTTTGTGACTTAAAACTAAAGACAATCCGTTTCTTTGATTCTTTTGCCTCTTGATCACTGTTTTTGAATGCATTTGCAATATCATTATCATATATTGAAAAATCATCCTTTAGATAAATATCTTCTAATGCATTACCCGTATGTTTGGTGAAACTTTTATTACAGAAAATATAACGATTAAATCGATCTTTAATCCATAAATCAATTGGCATAAGATCTAATAATAATGATAATGATTCATCAAACTGAAATAAATTAGAAATGTCTTTTGATTCAATCGACTGATAGAGTAAGGCCAAGACTTCGGTCGTAGGTCCTGATTCATACATACTCGCTTGGTAATCTCTTTGAATAGAGTGGCCGAATAATAAGTTGTGCTTGTCAAAGCGGTGAATACGCACAATAAAGAAACGATAAGCACCCTGTTTATGATATAATTTGATTGTAATGTCACGACTCTCTTTATGGCGATATGTATACTCATTATACATTGTTTTATCTTCCGGTACAATCAAGTCTAAAAAGGTACGGTCGATGAGATCAGACTTGTGATATCCTAATAATTCACAAAACTGTTGGTTACAATCAACAATTTTATCATCTTGATTAACCGTAACAATAATACCTTCATATTGATCATAATAATCCGGATTAACGATTGCCATATTTTCACTCCTTTTGTTATTTATATTGTACCACTTTTTTCTAAAATTAAAACCAATACAACATTATGTTGTATTGGTTTTATCCGTAATTATCCTATTTTTGCTTCAATTTTAGGAATTAACCTTTCTTTCAATTCTTGTTGTTCTGTCTGTACTCGTTCAACCTCATTTTCATAGAATGAACGTTTTTCATTATCTTTTAACATACTTAAATTAATCTTGATATTAAATAATGCGCCTTCTATACCAGATGAGAGCAATAGTATTCCAACACCAACATCACTAATTGCATTGATATTTCCATATTGAATAAGAGTATCTAATTGTTTTAAAACATTCAAACTTTCTTCAGCAACCTGATAAGGCACTTCAATAGCTTCTATTGTTGCTTGTTCAATCGCATGTAATCTAGCTAACTTATCCGTTTCTGTTTCTTTTGACATCTTGAAAGCATTCATAATTTCATTAAATGCTTCAGTGTCTTTATCAACTAAACTCAGTAATATTTCTTTAGAACTGTGGATCTTAGCTAACGTGTCATGAAATTGTTTTTGCACATCTATGTTACGATTTCTAAACGCCTTTTTATGAATCGTTAGTTTTCCTAACATGCCTGATAATGCAGTTCCTAAAGTAGCGACTAACGCACTCACACTTCCTCCACCAGGGGTTGGTTTATTTGAATCGACAGCTTCTATAAAATCTATTATTGTATGTTTTACTAATGACATGATTTACCTCCACTATTAATTAATCTGTTTTTAACAACATGTTGTCCTTTTTTAAATACATCGGTTACATGGTTAATCCCGTAATGATAAAAGAAATAAGCTAAATTAGGTATATCGCACAAAACAATATCGGCATCATAATCAGTATCTAAGATCCCCACTTGGTGATCAATTTCTAAACTATAGGCAGGATGTAACGTAACCCCTGTAAGTATCTCTTCTGGCGTTAATCGCATTTTTAATGCGGCTAAATGCATAGAAAATTGTAAGTTCTCACTTGGTGTGCTACCAGGATTATAATCACTTGAGATACCTATCATACATCCTTTATCAATCATCTTTCTTGCTCTGGCATATGGTTTATTAAGATAAAATGATGTACTAGGTAAAAGATTACATAAAGTATTAGTATGTGCTGCTTTTTGAATATTATCATCAGAGATCACAATTAAATGATCAATACTTTTAGCATTATAATTTAACGCAATTGGTGTGCCACCAATTGACTCTATCTCATCTGTGTGAATCCGTAAATTCAAGTTTAATTGTTTCGCTTTTTTAGCCAATTTTTCAGTATCTTTGTCATCGAAGACAAAGGCTTCACAGAAAATATCCACTGCCTTAGCTAAGTCATGCTTTTTAATATAGTCCATATCATCTAATACACTTTGAATATACTCATCTTTATCTTCTTTATATTCTATTGGTAATGCGTGCGCTTTTAAAAAGGTAGAGTGAATATCTATCACATGGTCTTGATTGAGTTTTTGATTCACTTTGAGTTGTTTTAGTTCAGTATCAGTGTCTAATCCGTAGCCACTTTTTGCTTCAATAGTAGTGACACCAAACTGTAACATATGATTTAACGACTTTAATGCTTGTTGGTATAAACTATCAAATGATGCTTGTCTCGTTGCTTTTACAGTTGATAAAATACCGCCATCTTGTTTTAAAATGTCCATATACGCTACACCGTTAAGTTTTAAGTCAAACTCATGTTCACGAGACCCCCCATGCACAAGGTGGGTATGCCCATCTATAAAACCTGGCAAAGCAACTTTCCCTTTTGCATCGATCATATAGTTAGCATCATATGATGTTAAAGCATTTCCAATAGCGACTATTTTGCCATCCTTAATCGCTATCTCACAGTTTGATAATTGCTTTACGTGATAACTTTTAATCGGTTTTACCGGTGTATAAAGATGCTTAATATTGATTATTTTCGTATCAACTTTCATCACATCACCTACATATTAGCTTCAATTATTTTTAATGGATCAAGGTCTCTAAATCCCATATATGTTTTGGCATCTTGTGTGATTTGTGCAAAAGAAATATCCTTTGGCCATGTTTTATTTTCCTTTTCATAGTAATATTTTAGACTATTCGTAAATGTTGCTTTTGGCGCTAATCCTACAAGTTCACAACTTGGAACATCGACATGATAACGCGCTGCCTCCATTTTAACTGTCTCTAAAATACGGTAAATAGGATTCTTTTTATAATCGAGGATATTCATTGTTACTTGAACATGCCCGCGCGACTCTAATTCTGCAGGGCCTGCTTGAATAAAGCGAAACCCTCCACTTGAAAACCGAATTGCTCGACTTATTTTTTTTGCAACATTGAGATCATTTGTAGCTAAATCTATGTTGTAGGCAATTAATGGAATTCGAGCACCAATACCAATCACCCCAAATGTTGGATGAATTTCTGGATTACCGTAATCAGGGTGCCATTTTTCTTGTTGGATTTTTTGTTTCATGCCTTCAAATTCACCTTTACGGATGGTTGGTAATTTACGGCGCAAGCGTGTTTGCGCTGCTTCTGCATATAAGAACGATGGTATTTTTAATGTTTCCCAAATAATACTTGCGGTATCATGGGCATATCTAACACAGTCTTCCATTGTAACACCACTGATCGGAATAAAAGGAATGACATCGACTGCACCCATACGAGGGTGTTGTCCTGATTGTTGATTCATGTCAATATGTTCAAGCACTTTTTCGACAAAGACAGGTAATGCGTTAATAATCGCTTGTGGGTCACCAAGCAAGGTTACTACAGTTCGGTTATAATCTCCATCAGGTTCTACACTAATACACTTAAATCCATCTTTATTTTGTAAGACAGAAACTATATCATCTATCTTTTGTTGATCTCGTCCTTCACTAAAATTTGGTACACATTGTACAACTTTACTCATTTTACTCATCCTCATCTACTATCGTATTTATTAAGTCATCATTTGCGATTTCTGGCAATGTTATAAGGGCATTGTTATCGAGTGTATTAAACTGTTTTGCAGTATCATACGCATGCTCATTACGTGCCCAAGCTCGTCTAGCAACACCTGTCATCACATCATGTAACATTGCAGTGTTTAGTATTTTATCAACACGTTCTGATCCATCAAGCACCATGCCATAACCACCGTTTACCGCTTTTGAAATACCAACGCCACCCCCATTGTGTAAACTGACTAGACTCATACCCCTAGCAGTATTACCTAGTGCAACATGAGTTGCCATTTCTGCCATTATATTACTCCCATCTTTAATGTTAGACGTTTCTCTAAATGGAGAATCTGTTCCCCCTGTATCATGATGATCACGGCCTAACATAATCGGTCCTATCTCATTATTTCTTACCATCTCATTAAACTTCAAAGCAATCTTTAAGCGCCCGTATGCATCTTGATATAAAATGCGTGCTTTCGTTCCAACAACTAACTGATTCTTCTTAGCATCTTTAATCCAATTATAATTGTCTAAATCCTGAAACCGTCGATTTTTATCAATACATGCCATTGCTGCTTGGTCTGTTTTATCTAAATCGCTGTCTTTACCACTTAGACATACCCAACGAAATGGACCATATCCATAGTCAAATAAAACAGGTCCCATGATATCTTCTACATAACTCGGCCAAATGAATCCATCTAAATCATTTTTGTTATTTTGACATATTTCAGTCACACCACTATCATAAATGGCTTTTAAAAAACTATTGCCATAATCAAAGAAGTATGTCCCACGCTCAGTGATGGTTTTTATCGCCTCAAAATGCCGTTTTAGTCCTTTATCAACTAATTTTTTGAACAAATCTTTGTCTGTTTCAAGCAATTCAGTTCGGCGTTTAAACTTGACACCAACTGGTGTATAGCCCCCATCATAAACAGCATGACAACTTGTTTGATCACTCAGTAAGTCGATAGGGATATTTTTCTCAACAGCATACTCAAGTAACTCTACCACATTACCTAGGTAAGCTATCGCAATTGGGGTTTTATTATCTTTAAATTTACGAGCTAAATCATAGGCTTCTGTAGGCGTATAGGTAATATGATCTACCCACCCTTGTTCATAACGGGTGTTAATTCTAGATCGATCAACTTCAGCAATAATAGCGGCTGCGCCAGCTATTTTTGCGGCTTTACCTTGGGCACCACTCATCCCACCCAAACCTGAGGAAACAAATAAGACACCACTTAAATCTTGATCTTCGGGTATATTAAGTTTTGCTCTTCCAGCGTTTAACAAAGTAGAATAGGTCCCATGAACAATTCCTTGTGGACCGATATACATCCATCCACCAGCAGTCATTTGTCCATAACTAGCCACCCCTAATTGTGCTGCCCTAGACCAGTGGTCTAAGTCATTAAACTGGCCTATCATAAGGCCATTTGTCAAAATTACACGAGGCGCTTCTTTATGAGACGCAAATAGTCCAAGTGGATGTCCACTGAGTAAGACAAGGGTTTGTTCATCATTCATGATTTCTAGATATTTTTTTACTAAACAATACTGCATCCAATTTTGCATAACACGGCCTGTTTCACCGTAGGTCACCAACTCATATGGATAGAGCGCAATATCAAAGTCTAAGTTATTATCAATCATCACTTGAAAGGCTTTCCCTTCAAGTGTTTTCCCTTTATAAGTTTCAATAGGATGCCCTTTTAATTGTCCTTTGGGGCGGAAACGATACCCATATATGCGCCCCCGCGTCATGAGTTCATCGTAAAACTCTTTGGCTAATATGTCATGCCATTTTTTAGGAATATAGCGTAACGCATTTTTTAAGGCTAACTTTTGATCTTGTTTATTCAGTGTCATTTCTCGTTTTGGTGCGCGTCTTATTCCTTCTTCAAACTGCGGATATTCTGGTAATTCTGAAAAAATATCATCAAGTGATAATTGCTTAATCGGTTTCATCTTGTGTCACCTCATTCATAATGGATTTATAAAACATATCATCTTGTAACAATGTATCGATTTTATGTAAATGAGGATACATTGTTTCATCTTTCTCAATAAATGGTATGTATTCTCTAATTTTATTATAAGCTTTTTCAGTTGTTACGCCAAGCTGTCTTTGATCTCTTAAATCTATTGCCTGACAAGCTGTTAACATCTCCATCCCAATCACTTGTCGAACATTGGCTAAAATCTCTTTTGCTTGCAATGCCCCATTCGTTCCCATTGATACATGATCTTCTTGATTGGCACTACTTGAAATACTATCAACAGATGCTGGATGGGCCAAAACCTTATTATGGCTCACTAACGATGCTGCACTATACTGAACAATCATAAACCCACTATTAGTTCCTGGCTGTGTGGTTAAGAAGGGTGGTAACCCTTCTGATAACTGTGGATTAACCAATCTTTCTAAACGTCTTTCTGAGATATTAGCCAGTTCACTTAAGGCTATTTTCATGTGATCAATAACTAAAGCAATTGGTTGTCCATGAAAATTCCCTGCGCTAATTGCTTCATGATCATCCGCAAATAAAATAGGATTATCTGTGACAGCATTCATTTCAATTTCTATCGTATCTTTGACATAAGATAAGGCATCTAATGATGCACCATGTACTTGTGGTGCACACCGTAAAGAATATGCATCTTGGACACGTTTTTCTCCTTGTCTAGTAACAGACTCACTCCCTGTGAGCATCTTTAATATCGCCTTTGCGACTGTTATCTGACCTTGATGGCCTCTCACTTGATGAACACGGTCATCGTACGCATCAGTGATTCCTTCTAATGCTTCTAAAGAAAGGGCTAAAGAGACATTGGCAAAATCACATAATCGTAGACCATCATAGACCGTAAAGGCTGCTAAACTTGTCATTGCTTGTGTCCCATTGATTAAGGCGAGTCCTTCTTTCGCAATCAGTTGTGGTATCGGTTTTATATCTGCTTCTTTAAATGCATCTTGTGTTGTTAAGCGCTTATTGTGGTATGTACATTCTCCTAAGCCAATAATTGGTAAACTCATATTGGATAAGGGGGCTAAGTCTCCACTCGCTCCTAAACTGCCTTTTTCAAATACGAGAGGTGTCACCTCTTTATTTAATAACTCAATAATCTTTTCTAATACAACTAATCGTATCCCACTATATCCTCTAATTAAGGCATTAACGCGTAATAACATCATCCCTCTAACAACTTCTTCATCAAGAACATTACCGACGGTACAGGCATGACTTTTGATAAGGTTTTCCTGTAAAACAGAGACATCCTTAGCACCAATAATTGTATCACTAAGTTTACCAAATCCTGTGTTAATACCATAGACTGTTTCATTGTTATCAACAATATCCTTAACAAACTCACGGGCATGGGTTACTTTTTGTCTATGACTTTTCCCAATCATTACCTTTTCTTTATATCTTGCGACCTTGATAAAGCTTTCTAAATCAAGTCCGCCACCATTTAATGTAATCATATAGTCACCTCATTTATTTGGTAACTTTAGTATACCTTAAAAAAAATATAAATGAAAGGGTTTTCTTTCTTTTAACGGCTTAGTTTAGCGCTTTAGTTCGTTAAAGTTTACTGTATATAATAAAAAAAGCGACTGGAATAGTCGCTTACCACGGAAGTGGTTTTGGTTTAATTTTTGTACTGTATAATTCTTTTAAATCATTCATTTGTTGGTCTGATAACTCGTATGATAACGCCGCAACATTTCCTTCTAATTGTGTTTGGTTACGCATACCAGGAATGACTGTTGTGACAGCATCTTGGGCTAAAATAAACTGTAAAGCATACGGCACTAAGTTATCTGATCCAACAATTGCCTTGACATCATCCACAAGCGCAGAGCGTCGTTTAATATCTGCCTCTGTCCACCGTGAACGAATCCCCGTAAAGGTTGATGTTTTATCGTATTTACCGGTTAACCAACCTGAATCTAATGGCACTTTAATGATTAACAATATATCACGCTTTTTGACTTCATCAAATAGCGTGGCAGGTGCTTGATGAAAAATATTGTACATAATTTCAATCACATCAACATCACTAACATCAAGGACGGTTTGTAATTCTTCAAGTGTATCAATACTTACGCCATATCCATTAATTAAGCCTTGTTTTTTCAAGGTTTCTAAGTGATTATAGTGTGCTTCACCTTTAAGTATATCGATCCCGGGATTATGCAGAATAACACTATCGATGTAATCCCTATTTAGGGCTTTAAGACTGCGTTTGATTGAAGCTGTAATGCCTTCTAAAGAAAAATCAAAATTGTCGTCGGGATCATGTCCAACTTTTGTATTAATAAAAGTTTTATCCGTATGCTCCTTAAGCGCAATGCCTAATATTTCTTCACTACGTCCACTCGCATAATTAGGCGCTGTATCAAAGAATGTAACCCCTGCATCAAGTGCCTCATGAACCAATTTAACTCCTTCGTTAATCGTCATTTTTGAAAACTCTTTAGTATTTCCAAGTTGCCATGCCCCAAATCCAATACGGCTAATCTTTTTATTAAAGCGTGATAATTCTTTATACTCCATAATCTGTCATCCTTTCATAGACTTTTGGTAGTGTTTTAGATAATTTTCTAAGTTTAAATGTTGCTTTATCAACACAAACGATCACGGAAGATCCTTTGGCTTTAATTTGGTTATCTGTTTTTATAATATGGGTAAACACAATTTTAACGGGTGATATCTTTTTTATCGTTGTAACAACATAGAGTGTTTCATCTAAACGTGATGCATTATGATAAGTGATGTCTATATCATGAACAGGAAAAATAATGCCGGATGCTTCTATCTCATTATAATCAATACCTATTTGCTTAAAAAAATCAGTTCGTCCTTGTTCAAAAAAAGTGACATAATTCGCGTGATAAATCACGCCCATTTGATCGGTATCACTATAGCGTAATTGAATCTGTGTAGTTACTTCCATTTTATCAGTCCTTTAATACTTTCGCAATCGATTCAACAATATCAGTGGCAAGCATTGATGTTTCTCCATAAGTATCTTTTGCAATATTCCCCGCATGTGAATGAATACTAACACCGAGTACTGCGGCTTCGATAGGTGAATACCCTTGGCCTAAAAAAGAGCCAATCATACCTGCTAATACATCACCACTACCTGCTGTTGCCATACCAGGGTTAGCAAAATGACTAAAATACGTCAAGGTATCGTTTGTGATAATCGTTACTGGGCCTTTAAGAACAACCGTTGTGTGATACTTATGAGCAACATTTTTAGCATATAAAATAAGATTTTGATTTAACTCATCAATCGATATATTTAAAAATTTAGCAAATTCACCTTTATGAGGTGTTATCACGATGTTGCCCCGTTCAGCATGTTGGTCTTTTAAAGCTTTAAAGTAGGTGAGTCCTGCCGCATCTATAACAACTGGAATATCTGTCTTTAACAATTGATTCAACGATTCCTTACGAATCGCATTATCTTGTTTAAGACCCATGCCAAAGACAACCGCATCTTTTTTCTCTAGTTTGGGTGTAAAACTAGCAAGACCCGAATACATATCGACCATCAATTCAGGTATATATGAAGGAATAAAGTTTTGATCAGTATCTAAATATAAGACAGAGACAAGACCTGATCCACAACGCATAGATGCTTGCGCCGATAACATTGGTGCGCCCATCATACCCTTACTACCGCCAACAGTTAAGACATGGCCATAATCATATTTATGCGAGAGTGCTTGACGGGGTTTAAGATACCTACGATAGTAATTAGGATCGAGTAAATGGGTTTCTTCTTCACGGTAATCAGCTAATATACCAACATCTAATACATGGCGTCTACCCGTATAGACAATCCCTTCATTAAGAACGTTTCCTTGTTTTAGAGTTTGAACAATTAACGTGTCATTTGCTTTAACTGCGACACCTTGTATTAACCCATTGTCCGCATGAATACCAGATGGCATGTCAATACTGATAATATGATTATCATATCGTTGAATCAGTTCAATTATATCTTTATATATCCCTTCAACATCTCTCGATAATCCAATGCCAAAGATTCCATCAATTAAGATTGAAGTATCTTGTAATACCGTCATCAAAGGATCAAAATTAACAGTCTTATGTAAAAATGTAATATCTTTTTTTAGCTCTTTTACAAGCGACATTGTTTCATCACTCAACGTATCTTTTTCACCAATAAGGAAAATATCGACACGGTAATCATGTGCCAGTAGATGTTTCGCGATGACTAAAGCATCGCCACCATTATTCCCACACCCAGAGATAACTACAATATGATCAAGTTGTGTAATCAGACTATTGTTAATCATATAATCAGCCATGATTCCACCAACACGTCGCATCAATTCTAATGATGTAATATTTTCTTTTTCGATTGTCAATTGATCAAATTTACGGATTCTAGCCGTATCTACAATTGGTTGATTCATATCTTTACACCTCGTTACTTGTTACTATTATTATACACGTTCTTTGTGATTGACAAAAGGTATCATTCATTTTATTCTAAAGATAGAGAGAAAGAAGGATGATAGATAATGAAATGTACATTTTTAGGACATGCGGCTGTATTAATTGAAGCATTAGACTATAAAATAATCATTGATCCCTTTTTAACACACAACCCAGTCTATAAAAAAAATGATCGTGATATCGATGGTATCACACACGTATTAATCACACATGCTCATGGCGATCATGTGGGTGATGCGATTGAAATCGCAAAGAAAAATAATGCTTTAATTATATCAAACGCTGAAATTGCGACAATATTAAAGAGTATTGATCGTGATTTAAACATCCATGCGATGCATATTGGAGGTCGTGCTACGGTTGATTTTGGAACCGTTAAAATGACACCTGCGCTTCATGGATCAGGATATGTCGAAAACGATATGATTTATGACGGGGGTACCCCTTGTGGCTTTTTACTCAAAGTTGCCGATAAGACAATTTATCATGCTGGAGATACTGGACTTACATATGATATGAAATTATTAGAAAACAGTTTAATTGATCTTGCTTTTTTACCCATTGGGGGGAACTATACAATGGATGTTGATGATGCCGTTATTGCAGTAGATTTTATCAAGCCAGATAAAGTGGTTCCAATTCATTATAATACTTTTGATCAAATCCAAGCAGACCCTAATGATTTCAAAGATAAAGTTTCCCAATCAGACGTCATAATACTTAATCCCGGAGAATATACTGAACTCTAAAAAGCGCTTTGCGCTTTTTTTATTTGATCGATAATCTAACAGTATCTATAGTATTATAGAAGCATAGAGGGTATAATAGGATTAAGGAGTGGTTCATATGAAAAAAGTCAGTAAATTATACTATGTATTAACCTATATATTTTTCTTATATCCCCCTTTTATTTGGGGAATTGTCTCCATTTACAGTAGTTCTATAACGCGTTCTGATCATATCATTACACTCATTCTTAATCTCATACTTTTACTTGCTTTAGCTTTAGGGATTGCGTTAGCCATCTATCTTGATAAGATTCACGTACCATCAAAAATTGAACAAAAGTATTTACTCTTTGGGCTTATCGGTAATATTTTGATGTACTTTTATACCTTCCAAAATGCTCTTGAGTTATCTAACCTAATCACTGTTTATCTCCTGCTTATTCTCGTATTAGGTGTACACAGTCTATTAATTTCTCGAAGTATTAAACCTTTAGAGCTGTGGATTTTGTTACCGCTATTTATCGTAATTGACTACATCCATTTAGCTATTACTGGTTGTGGTTGGACCGATTATAATTGCAGTTCGGTTGGTGAAGGCGGACAAACAGTTGCCCTTATTCTTTACTTAGTCATGATCTTTAGTATCTTTGTTTATTATATTAAACAACTGATTCAATATCAATTATTAGATATCTTAAAATTATTGCATCTACTTATGGGTATTACCGTTGTAGTATTATTTCAAAATATTCAAAATCTCAGCACCAATACAGAACGGTTCTTAATGACACTATTGATTGCACTCGCATTCTTATTAATTGTTGATTTTATTATTTCAATTGTAAATAAAACCTACACACATAAAATGACATTATTTTATATACGAACTTTAACATTAATTGGTCTTGGCATAATGATTGGGACAATGGAGCTATTCACCGACCCAAGGCCTCAAAAGGAAATTTTAGCTATTATGGTTGCTGTTACATATATCTCTTTAAGTATCAATATTCTTAAAACATTACTCAATGTAAAAGTCACCGATACCTTAAAGTTTAGACCAACTTCTTATACGCAAAAATATCGTCTCACAGAGGAACTAATATCTGACATACATCAAGTCACATTATTAAAAGATGATGTTGAAGTTGGTCTTTATGGATATGAGATTAGAGATATTCCAATGCAAGATAAAACACAGGTAAACATCTTATCATTTGATTTACCTAATGACAACACAGACCAAGACTATATGCTAGATAAGATGATTAGTGAACTCACCAAAAAAGGTGACTCTATTCTGTTTGAATCAATTAAGTTTGATCCGACCTTAGACACGTTATTAATTTACAAAGGTTTTGTCATGATTTTTCATCAAAAGACCCATCTTGTGAGCTATATTTTGGAAACTTGAGAAAAATAGTTTTGAAATGATTAGGTTGCTTGTGATATAATTTTAACAAGGGAACGCTATGACATAATACTTATACAATCTAAAAGAGTGATTCGTCGCTCTTTTCTTTATATTAGGGAGGATTTATCTATGGAGTTAACAAAGATCGTATGTACATCATGTGGTAGTTCAATTGAGATTGATCATGAACAAACCACCCAAAAGTGTGAGGCTTGTGGCTCAACATTTTTAGTTAGCAATGGTCTCGAATTCGCTCTAAAAGGGACCAAAGAACACAAACAAATTTCGAAACTTAGGGATAATTTAAACCGTGCTGTTGAAGTTGATGACCATAAAAATATCTTACATTTCACAAAAGAAATTTTACGTCTGATTCCTAAAGATACTTTGGCTACCTATTACTATGCCTATGCCAACTATAAATTTGGAGCTAGACGTTATTTATTGAAATTTTATAATCAAAATGCATTTACGATAGAAACTGATATCACCAAAATCGTTGATCATATGATTACGTATAGTGATTTACGAGATAAACAACTAGTGATGTCGTTTATAGAATCGAATATGCCCAGTAAGCTCGAAGAATACGAACGGGTATACAACCAAAAGATTATTGAAGAAGAAAATTATGCTTCCATTCCTAGAGATGTCTTTATCTCCTATCGTTCGACCGAACAAGATATTGCGAACACCGTTGTGGATGTTATAGAATCAGATGGTTATACCTGTTGGATATCATCTAGGAATTTACGACCAAATGATAATGACAATTATTGGTCTAATATTGAAGATGCCATTACGAAAGCAAATATCTTTTTAGTGATAACATCAGAAAGTGCCATGCTTAGCCAAGATGTTCGTAAAGAACTTGATATCGCTATGAAATTAAAGAAAAACAGATTAGAGTTTAAAATAGATGATACTAAGCATACATCAACTTTTAAGTACTTCTTTGATGGATTTAAATGGATAGATGCTACAACTGATATTGATGGCGCTTTACAAGAATTAAAACAACGCATTTATCATGGCTTACAAGAAGCAAATCTAAAAACCACGACCTCCCAAGAAAAACGTCAAAAAACACAATTAGACGAATATGACAAATTGTTAAATAGAAGTCATATTGAACTTATAAACCAAAACTATCAAGACGCAATAGATACGACAAAAGAAGCCCTCAGCCTAAAACCTAACGCTCAAGAAGCTTGGTTTCAACTCTTTTTGGCAGAAAATGAATTTTCTAGTGAAGAGGTCTTTCATACCTTTACACAAAAGGATGAAAACCTAGATAAACTCATGGCGTGTTACCAACAATCTGCTTATCAACAGTATAAAAAATATACGCCATTTGTTGATGGACATTATCCTAAAACAATAAAACCCTTTGAAGATGCGTTATATGAACAATTACTGCATTATATCAATATGCCACGGCTAAATCCTAAACATAAAGAGAGCTATATTGATGTAAAATGTCACCGTCATATCTTAAATACATGGAACAAATTATTGATTAAATATGCGTTTGATACCGATGATCAACTAAATGAATCTCTGAATAAAGACACACCCAACTTCGATCAATTGACACCACTCTTTGATGATATGGAAAGCATTAAGGAACACCCTGATTTTAATCGAAGTCATATTCCAAAATATATTACAAACTACTTAGTAAAGTTTAAAGCACATCAAAAAGAAACCACAGAAACACTTGAAGAAAACCGAACTAAAGTCACTCATTTACATGAAGAAATCTTAATTGCCTTCGAACATAAAGACTATAAAGAAGCGCTCAGCCTCACCTTAGAACTCTTTAAATACGATAACACTAGCAATAAAAAATATCTTTACTTACTACTAGCTAGTATGAAGGTGAATAATACAGTTGATTTATACAAAGCGATTGCTAAACTTCGTAAGAAAAAGCGCTATAAGTTACTTGAATCTCAACTTGTTGAAAAGTTATTTGAACTTGATGAAACACATGATTTGGTCATCGATTTGCTCATGCATTGTCGTCATAAAAAGCGTAAAAAGAAACACCGGATTAATTTATCATTAAGGGGGGAGACATCATGAAGTGTCCCAGTTGTGAAAAAACCTTAAATGGTATCACTATCATATGTGACAATTGTGGTGAAATCATAAACGACGATGCAACAGAAATCTCTTTTCAAGATGTTGTGAGCAAAATCGCTTCTAATGGTGATGTGAACCAATTTTCTAAAGCATTACAAGATGCTTTAACTGAAGGTCTATACTTATCAAAACGTGTACATGATGTTTCTTATCCGGTTAAATTTTATTATAAAAAGACATTAGAATTCATAATCTTTTGGATATATTATGAAACGCACAAAAAATACCTTTTGACAGATGATTTCACTACTCAAGAAGCACTTGACATCTTTGAAACACTCGATCAAGGACATCTCAATGAAGGGACAAAAGAATTATTGGAAAAAGAATACCCTGATAATTTCGAGAATTTAACCATTCCAAAATCAGCGTTTAAGGGAGTAAAACATCCTTATATGCTTAAAACTAAATATCCGCAATACAGGGTATCAAATATTATCTTTTCATACCTTACATTACTCTTTAAGCACTTTTTATCTTACGCCATTTTATTTCTTGCTATTACATTTGGTATATACGCACTAAATAGCATATTAGAAATATCAAGCCCCTTGATTAACCAAGTCATTAATACACAAGAATATCTGATCATAATTGCTTCAATTGGTGGGCTATATGGGTTAATAAACAAAAGAAAGAGTATTTCAAGATTACCTGTTAAACAGTTTAAAGACAGTCATCCTGCATTAAGTAAACACATTAATACACATGCTAAAAATAAAATTAAAAGCTTAAAAGCTAGAGAGGAAAAGGAATAGTTATGGCAAAACGTACAGAAGTCATATTTAAAGGACATCCTGAGGCAGTCATTTGGAAAAGTGATGTCACAACATTAACAAAGAAATCTAAAATTTATGCTCGTAAAGATTGTGACATAATTTTCTTAAGAAAAGGGGCTTTTTTAGGCGCATTTGATGATCGTGAAGAGTATTATGTCGTCAATACTAAAGGCACAGGTTTCCTCAGTAAACTTCTCAAGAAAGAAAAGACAATCACTGATTGTAACATTTACTACATTAATCGGACCGCGCAACTTGAGAACAAATGGGGTACGCCAAACAAAATTGATGTCTATGACAAAAAATATGATATGCACACAGATGTCGGCGCAAATGGATCATACAAGTTCTCCATTGATAATTCAATGAAGCTCTTTTCAAAAGTGCAAGGGTCTCATCAAGAGTTAACACAAGAGATGGTAAAAGATTTCTTTAAAAGTGAACTTAATCAAGAAATTCGAAATACCATCGCAAAGGTCTTTCTCAAAAATAAATATGGCCTTGATGATATCCAAATTATTACAACTAAAGAAAAAGAGATTGCAAATCAATTAAAAGAACTACTAAACCCTGTTTTTACTGAGTATGGAGTAACCTTAAACAAATTCTTTATTGAACGGTTTTATTATGATGAAGCGTTTCTTGAAAAACTCAAGGATGTAAAAAAAGAAAGTATTTTAAATAATACAGAATTTAATGACAATAAAAAACTTCGTAAAGGGGTCAGAAAAGAAATAAAAAAGGATGCTAAAATTCCTAACCAAGGACCTCAAACGGATAAAGTATTCTGTAACAAATGTGGTCATCCTAACCCTAAAGAAGCCAACTTCTGCAGTAAATGCGGAAAGGATTTATAGGTGACAATATGGCTGATTTAGATAATAAAAGACGTAAAACAATTGAAAACTTACATGATTTAGCAAGTGCACTTGATCGTGTCGCAAGTAGTACCAATAAAGACAAATTTAAAGACTCTTTGAATGATTTAAAAGAAAACGTTGAATACTCCATCAACAATAATAAACAAATTAACAAACGCAAGTTGAAAAAAGTTTATAAACTACTCCGTCAAATTAAGAAACACTTAAAACATTCCTTTTGGAATAGTCGCAAAATAAAACGCAAAATGAAAAAGATTAATGAATTACTTGGTATCATGATTTAAAATAAAGCGTTGCTCGTACGAGCAACGCTTTTCTTAATCGATGAGAATTGCCCGTAATGGCAATGCTTCGACATCTTTAATTTTAAGTGGTAATGCGTACAATTGATAATCACCTTCAGGAACGTCTTTTAACCTAAGCCCTTCAATAATAATGATATCAGCACCAAGTAGGATTTTATGAGTTGGGTGGTCTTTTTGTGCACGTTCAATTCCAAGACCATCTATTCCGACACCACGAATCTGTTGGTTCTTTAAATATTCACTTGCTGCTTCATTGACATAGATAAACTCCATTAAGAACGCATCTGTCATTGAGTTTTGTGTTTTAAAGAGAATAAAATCATCTTTATTAATGTTGAGCTTTTTGACATCATCTAGACCAATATGGTCTTTACATTGTGTCATATCAAAAACCTTTGCCTGGCCAATTAATGGCTTTAATTGTTCCGTTTCGGATGTTTTTCCCTGTGGAATCATATGTAAAGGGAAATCCATATGTGTTCCTGTATGAAGATTCATCTCAATTCGAGACTCATGAGCACTACTTGTTTGATGTGTGCCATCAACCGTTATTTTAGGGGCCTTCTCTGGTTTATTTTTATAGACTTGCATGTCTTCGTGAATCAACATTGAAATATCATAAATCATAGAAATCTTCTCCATACTGATGAATAATTTCTTCTTTAACTTCCTCAAACGAAGCATATTTAAATAACTGATTTCTGCGTCTACTTGCTTTTTCAATAATATTCCATGTTGTTTCAATTTCATCCCAACGTGTAAAGAGCGTTCTGTTATGATTTAAGACATCCAAGATGAGACGTTCATATGCCTCTGGTGTGTTTTCCATAGCTTGACAACTATGACAATAATCAAGTTTTGCTGGAACAATCTTCTCTGATAGTCCAGGGTTCTTAACATTGAATTGGAAGACGACACCCTCATT
Source organism: Candidatus Izemoplasma sp. (assembly GCA_036172455.1). Classification (NCBI taxonomy): domain Bacteria; kingdom Bacillati; phylum Mycoplasmatota; class Mollicutes; order Candidatus Izemoplasmatales; family Candidatus Izemoplasmataceae; genus Candidatus Izemoplasma; species Candidatus Izemoplasma sp. Next base: position 2,714 of record JAXKVY010000005.1, on the reverse strand, counting down.
TGGTGCTACCTCTATTTTCAATCGATTATCTTTAGCTTTTTCACCAGGCCATAACTGATTGATTGTATCACTTGATTTAAATTGAACAATAATTTCACTCCGCTTTTCATTTAACGCTTTTCCGGTTAAGAAATAAAATGGTACACCGCGCCATCTAGCATTATCAATTGATGCTTCCGCAAAAACAAGTGTTTCTGTATTTGAGTCATTATCCACATCATCTGTTTCTGTATACCCTTGATACTGCCCTAATAGTATATCCTTGGGTGCCATTTTTAACCCTTTTAATACGGCAACTTTTTCATTCTTAATAGCTTCCGAATCATAGTTTTTAGGGGGTTCCATTCCGACCAATGCGGCCATTTGTAATAAATGACTTTGAAGCATATCTTTTAATGCACCGATCTTATCATAGTAAGCACCTCGTGTTAATACCCCTTCTTCTTCTTTTGCGATAATCATGACATAATCAATTGCTTTTTGATCCCAAACTTGTTCAAATATCTTATTGGCAAACCGAACCATTAAAATATTTTGAATCATCTCTTTACCTAGATAATGGTCTATTCGATAGATTTGCTTTTCATCAAAATACTCCCATAATGATTTGTTAATAGATCTAGCACTATCTAAATCTTCTCCAAATGGCTTTTCAAACACTATGCGGTTTGATATATCACCTTTTTCAACGAGACCAGACTCACATATACCTTTAGAAATGACTGGAAACAAATATGGTGGCACAGCTAAATAAACGGTTAAGTCTTCAATACCATCCGCCATAACTGTTTCTTTGACACGGCTATAATCCTCAGCTGTTTTGACATCAATCTTAATATATTTTAGTCTTTTTTCAATCGCTGCCCAATCAATATCATTATCCGTATTTGACTTAATATCATTAAAATAATCATCGCTATCCCAATCGCGTCTTCCCATGGCATATATTACAAGCTCATTTTCAATATGTTGCTCTTTTAATAATTGATCAATTGCGGGAACTAATTTTTCATACATTAAATTCCCTGTCGACCCAAAAACCATTAATGCTTGTTTCATTCCTTATACACCTTATGCCCTCCAAACTCGTTTCGCATAGCAGCAATCAGCTTTTCTGCAAAACGCTTTTCATCACGTGATTTATACCGGGTAAATAATGATTGCGCGATAACTGGTGTACTGACATCAAGTTTCAACGCTTCTTCTACAGTCCATTTCCCTTCTCCACTATCATCTATTCGTCCTTTAATAGCTGTTAACTTAGGATCTTTTTTAAAGGCACTTTCAACCATTCGAAGAAGCAATCCCTCAATAATACTGCCATGCGCCCAAACCTTCGATACTGCCTCATAATCGAGTTGGTATTGGCTAGCTTCTAATACATCAAACCCTTCACTAATCGCTTGCATCATTCCGTATTCAATGCCATTATGAACCATTTTGACATAGTGTCCAGCACCACTTTTACCCATATAGTCATAGCCATCTTCAATGGCAATCGCCTTAAATAATGGCTCGACTCGATCGTAAATTTCACGTTCGCCACCAACCATTAAACATGCACCATGACGTGCACCATATGTACCACCACTAGTGCCACAATCTAACATATGAATATTTTGATGTTTTAATTTCTTATAATGTTCTAGAGTATCTGTGTAGCGTGAATTCCCGCCGTCAATAACAACATCATCTTCTTCAAGTAATCGACACATACTGTCAACAACGGTATCTGTCGCTTCTCCTGCAGGGACCATTAACCATACGATACGGGGTTTACTCAATGATTTAACAAGCTCTTCTAATGATTCACTAAACTGTATTTGATCATGTGTTTGTTTCATTTCATCAGTTATATTTAAATCATACCCAAACACCTTAACATCATGGTCTACCATATTTAATGATAAGTTTAATCCCATCTTTCCTAGTCCAATAACACCAACTTGCATTATATCGCCTCCTTTTTTTTATACAATACATTATTATACCATTAATTATAATCAATATCACTTATCTTACTTTATCACATGCAAGTATTTGTGGTATACTATAAGGGGTGATAACATGGGATTATTTGAAAGTATACCATATAAATGCACAAAAAAAGATGGCAAAATTGAAATTAGAGAGTATGATGATTTTATCTTAGCGAGTACTAAGACACATAAAAATAATAAACAAGATTCTGGGTTTAACAATGTCTTTAATTATATTTCTGGTGACAATGATCAAGACACGAAAATAAGTGTGACAACGCCTGTCGTTACATATGAAGAAGATAACGAGCTTGTTACTGGGTTCTATATTCCTAAAAAGAACACAGCTAATATACCCACTCATCTAAGTGACAAGGTGTTCTTAGATACAGAACAATCTTCTTTATTTGCTGTTATCCGTTTTCGGGGTAAATGGACTGATAAAAACTTTGATAAACATGATGAAGAGCTTAAAATCTATTTACAAGATAATGATAACAAATTTCTTTCTAACCGCTTCTTATTTCGGTATCAGCCACCAATGGTGCCTAGCATTTTCAGACGTAATGAAATCGCATATAAAGTAACAAAAAAGGATATCTAGTGATATCCTTTCAGACTGTTGACAAAGTACTTGATGAAAATCAGGTACTTTTTTAATGGGGAGTTTTAAGTTATCCACGTGGATAAGTAAAACTAGGGATAAGCACTGATAAATGGTATAATAGAGGTAAG